>NZ_WNXE01000109.1:0-2370 GCF_010993615.1 Arhodomonas sp. KWT
GGACCGCGGTCCAGCTTCATCCGCCTGGGACGGTCGCCCTCCGTCCAGTGCTCGATCCAGAGAAACACCTCCGTCCACACCGTCTGGGGACAGGCATAGCCACACCACACGCGCCCGGCCAGTGCGGTAACGAAGAACAGGCTGAGTGCACAGATGATGAGCAGCAGCGCCAGGAAGAAGAAGTCCTGGGGCCAGAACGTCAGACCGAAGATGTGAAACTCGCGGGCAGGCAGATCCAGAAGGACCGCCTGCCGCCCGTTCCAGGTCACCCAGGGCAGAAGGTAGTACAGGCCCAGCAGGGCGAACACCGCGAACTTGCGCAGGCTCTGGAAACGCCCCTTGATCCCGCGGGGATAGACCTTTTCCCGCGACTGGTACATCGACACCGCTTCCGCGGCACCGTCCTCCTGCTTCGAACCGCGTCCCCGGCGGTTGCGCGCCTCACTCATTCATCTGCCTCTCTGCTCTCCTTCGGCCCAGCTTTCCCGGCCCGCCGGGCCGGGCTGAACAGCCACACGCTCAGTGCACTCGAGGCCGCACACACCGCCCAGAACATGAAAAAGCCGAGCGTGTAGCCCAGCTTCCGGCCGATTTCCCAGTGCGGCAGGGTCTCGTAACGCAGCGTCTCCGGATCGACGTTGGCGAAAAAGACCATCGTGGCGACTCCGGCCGTCAGGAACGACGGCCAGAGTATGGCCCCGAGCCAGCGCAGGCGGCTGCTCGCCGCCTGCCTTGCCGACTCATCACTCACTGCTCGCACTCCGCTGTCCAGCCTGGCCGGAGAGCTGGTAGACGTAGGCCGCCAGCACGTGGATCTGCTCGGGGGTGAGCAGCTCCTTCTGAGCCGGCATCTGGCCATTACGCCCGTTAAGGATGGTCTCCTTGATGGTCTCCAGCGAGCCACCGTAGCGCCAGGTGTCGTCCGTCAGGTTGAGCGCACCGATCTGGGGGTTGCCCTTGGCATCGGCCCCGTGGCAGGCAACGCACTGGGTCATGAACACGTCCTTGCCGCGGTCGACGAGCTCCTGCGGCGCATTGCGGCCATTGAGGCTGTAGACATACGCGGCCACGGCCTCCAGCTTGGACTGACCCAGGCTCGCACCGAGCGCCGGCATCACGCCGTTACGGCCGTTGGTGATCGTCTGCTTGAGCGTCTCGGGCTCACCGCCGTACTGCCAGGAAGCGTCCGCCAGGTTCGGGAAACCCTTGGCGCCGCGTCCGTCCGAACCGTGGCACACGGAGCAGTTGTTGGCGAACAGCCGCCGGCCCGTGTCCATGGCCTCCGGGTCATTGGCCAGCACCGGCACGGGCTTGGCCGCATAGGACTCGTACAGCGAGGCGGTACGCTCGTGCATCTGCTTGACCTCCTGCTGGTAGGCCGAGTACTGGCTCCAGTTCAGGACGCCGTCGAACCGGCCCAGTCCCGGATAGAGCACCAGGTAGACCAGACCGAACACGATGGTGATGTAGAACAGCCACAGCCACCAGCGTGGCATGGGCTGATTGTACTCGCTGAGATCATTGTCCCACACGTGACCGGTGGTCTCGGTGGCACTTGCCTCGCCGGGGCGCGGCTTCGCCGTCCAGCGGATGAGCCAGTAGCACGCTGCGATGTTACCCAGCGTCAATACGATGATGTACCAGTGCCAGAAGCTGCTCATTGCCCGTTCCTTCCCTTTTCCGCATCCCGCCGTTCGGCGTCCAGGGGCAGTCGTGCGGCGTGATCGAAGTCTTTTTTGCGCCGCTTGCTGTAGGCCCAGCCGATGATCCCGATGAACGCCGCCATCAGCACGGCGGTGATGATCCCACTCAGGGTTCCACTATCCATTAACGGCTCCCGATCAACGACCGAATTCCGTCCCCAGTCCCTGGAGGTAAGCGATGACGGCATCCATTTCCGTCTTGCCCTTCAGCTTGTCGGCCGCATTGTTGAGCTGCTCCTCGGTATAGGGCACCCCCAGGAGGTTCTTCTGCTCGCGCATGCGGTGCACCACCGCCTCCGGATCCAGCTTGTTCTCGGCGAACCAGGGGAAGCCCGGCATGTTCGACTGCGGCACCACGTCACGCGGGTTCATCAGGTGACGGTAATGCCACTCGTCGGAGTATTTGCCGCCCACGCGGGCAAGGTCCGGTCCGGTGCGCTTGGAGCCCCACTGGAACGGACGGTCATAGACGTACTCGCCCGCCACCGAGTAGTGGCCGTAACGCTCCGTCTCGGCGCGGAAGGGCCGGATCTGCTGCGAATGGCAGTTGTAGCAGCCTTCGCGTACATAAATGTCCCGCCCCGCGAACTCCAGCGCCGGATAGGGTTTGACACCCTCGGCCGGCTCCGTGGTCTTCGCCTGGAACATCAGCGGAACGATCTCCACC
>NZ_WNXE01000109.1:2467-4394 GCF_010993615.1 Arhodomonas sp. KWT
GGACGAAGTAGTACATCATCCCGAGGAAGCCGGCGGTGAGAAAGAAACCGACCGCGTTATGGCCGTACCACCACTGCACCATCGCGTCGACCGCGCCGGAGTAGATCGGGTAGGACTTGGTCAGCGACACCGGGATCGACAGGTTGTTGATCACGTGCAGCAGCGCGATGGTGATGATGAACGCGCCGTAGAACCAGTTGGCCACGTAGATGTGCTTCTCGCGACGCTTCATGATCGTCCCGAAGAACACCACCGCGTAGGTCACCCACACCAGCGTGATCAGGATGTCGATGGGCCACTCGAGCTCGGCGTACTCCTTGCTCTGGGTGATGCCCAGCGGCAGCGTGATCGCCGCGGCGACGATGACCACCTGCCAGCCCCAGAACGTAAACGCCGTGAGCTTGTCAGAGAGCAGGCGGGTGCCGCAGGTTCGCTGGACCACGTAGTAGGAGGTCCCGATGAGGGCGCTGCCGCCGAAGGCGAAGATAACGGCGTTGGTATGCAGCGGGCGGAGGCGGCTGAATGTCAGCCACGGCACGTCGAAGTTGAGAGCGGGCCAGAGCAGCTGGGCGGCGATAAACACCCCCACCGCCATGCCCACGATCCCCCAAATGACAGTCGCCAGGGCGAACTGGCGCACTACCTTGTCGTTGTAGGCGGGTGTCGCGTCCATAGGTCGGTTTCCATCTCAGATATGGATTGCGGGTTAACCGAGTGCAGCACCGGCGGATACCGGCGACGGCGATTCTCCTTTTCGGTCCACTCGCCATTGCCCGACGAGCAAACCTGACCGCGGGGTCATTATCCTTGAGGCGGTATTGAAGGTCTTGACCTGCATCAATTCAGTGCGGCCATGCCGGACACCGACCCCCGCCACCCGGGCGTGCCGCTCGCGATTCTACTGTGCCCAATCCAAATATGGACAATATCGCGGCGTCATGCCGCCCGCGATGGCGTGCTCATCCGGTACAATCGGATGTCGGGCGCACGGCGGCGCCGATACGGCCGGCGCGCCCGCCGCGCACTGAATTATGGAGGATCCATGCAACGCATTTGCATCTATTGCGGCTCCGCCGCCGGGCGCGACCCGCGCTACCGTGAGGCCGCGAGCGCCTTCGGCGCCGCCGTGGCCGCCCGGGGGCTCGGCGTCGTCTACGGCGGCGGCGCGACAGGGATGATGGGCGCCGTCGCCGACGCCGCTCTCGCCGAGGGCGGCGAAGTCGTCGGCGTCATTCCCGAAACCCTGCTCGCCCGCGAAGTCGGCCACCGGGAGGTCACGCGGCTGGAGGTCGTGACCTCCATGCACGAGCGCAAGGCGCGCATGGCCGAGCTCGCCGACGGATTCATCGCCCTGCCCGGGGGGCTGGGTACCTTCGAGGAGATCTTCGAGATCCTCACCTGGGCGCAGCTCGGCTTCCATCGCAAGCCCTGCGGACTGATCAACATGGCAGGCTACTACGACCATCTGGTGACCTTCCTGGACCATGCCGTGGACACCGGCTTCCTGCGCCGGAGCAACCGGGACATGCTGCTCGTGGACGACGACGGCGAGCGGCTGCTCGAGCGTTTCGCCGAATACCGCGCGCCCCGCGTGACCCAGTGGATCGACAAGAGCAGTACATAGACGGCGGCGTCGACGCCCTGCGGCGCTATCTCGCGGGTGTCCGGGATCCGGCGGGGCGTTATCGCCGGCTCGTAGTGTTACCGCCGCCCACGGACGCGGCCACGGCGATGGCGGCGGTAACCGCCCCGGCGGTACTGGTCAGCGATGCGCCGCCCGACGGCGAGGACGCGGTCCCGCTGCGCCGGGCCGCAACACTGCTCGGCAGCGAATACCGGGACGTCGTCGTCGATGTCCGTGCCGGTCTCGACGTCGACGCCCTGGCCGCCGTCGCCGGCGCCGTGATCGCCGGTGGCGTCATGGTCA
>NZ_WNXE01000109.1:4492-8033 GCF_010993615.1 Arhodomonas sp. KWT
ATAATCACCCCGGCGCTCGAGGACTGGCCGGGCTCTGCAGACCCGGCACTTGCAGGCCGCCTGTCCTGGCCGGCCGAACCCGCCGACGCCGCCGGTCATTTCCGCGACCGCCTGGTCCGCTGCCTGCGCGAAGACCCCCAGGTCGCGATATATCCCGCCGCCCCCGGGGCAGCATTGCCCCGGCCGGCCGCCGGCACGGCGGGCGACGACCCCGCCTGTCTCACCAGCGATCAGGCCGCAGCGGTGGCCGCCGTCATTGCCGGCGCCGGTGGGGCGCCCCACCGTCCGTGCGTGCTCATCGCTGACCGGGGGCGGGGCAAGAGCACCGCACTCGGGATCGCGGCCCGTCGCCTGCTGGAGGCCGGTTCCGGGCCGGTGCTCGTAACCGCGCCGCGCCGGCGTGCCGCCGAGGCGCTGATCGCCGCCGCCACGGTGGACGGCTGCCCGGGGCCGCGTTACCTCCCGCCGGACCAGCTCATCCGCGAGCCCCGCCCCGCCGGGATGCTCCTCGTCGACGAGGCCGCGGGCCTGCCGGCCCCCATGCTCGATGGGCTGTTGGCGCGTTATCCGCGCATCGCATTCGCGACCACCGTGCACGGCTACGAGGGTACCGGTGCAGGCTTTCGCGTGCGCTTTCTCGCCTCCCTCGACCGGCGTACACCGCAATGGCAGGAACACCGCCTGACCCAGCCCGTGCGCTGGGCGGACGGCGACCCCCTGGAGGCACTGCTCTTCCGCGCCCTGCTCCTGGACGCCGAGCCCGCTGATCTCGCCGCCATGCCCGCGACCGGCCAGATCACCACCGGTCGTGAGCCGGCGGCCGCCCTGGCCCGGGATGAGAGCGCCCTGCGCGAGTTCTACGGACTACTGGTCGATGCCCACTACCAGACCCGCCCGGACGATCTGCGGCGCAGCCTCGAGGCCCCGGATGCGGGGCTGTGGGCCGCGCGGGACGACGACGGCCACATCGTCGCCGCCGCGGTAACCCTGGACGAGGGCGAGCTCCCGCAGGCACTTCATACCGATATCCTCGCCGGGCGACGACGCCTGCAGGGTCACCTCCTGCCCCAGTCCCTCGCCGGCCACGGCGGCCTGGGCCAGGCACTCGCCCTGCGTCACCGGCGCGTGCACCGTATCGCCGTCCACCCGGCACTGCGCGGGCATGGCACTGGGCAGCGGCTGATGGCGACCATGGCGCGCGCTGCCCGGGAGGACGGGCTGGACACCCTGGGCACTGTCTTCGGCGCCACGCCCGCCCTGTTGCGCTTCTACCGGCGCTGCGGCCTGGCTGCCGTACAGCTCGGTCATCGCCGGGACGCGGCCAGTGCCAGCCACGCGGCGTTCATGCTCCGCCCTCTCTCCGGCGACGGCGCCACCCTGACCGAGACCGCCCGCGCCCGCTTCGCCCGGGACATACCCTGGCGTCTTGCCGGGCCGCTCACGGCCCTCGATCCCGGCGTTGTGGCCGCCCTGATGCCGGGCCTCGACTTCGGCGCAGCGGACGATGCCGACGGCACCACGATCGCCGCGTTCTCCCACGGCCACCGCGGCCCGGACGACGCCGGTCCAGCGGTACAGCGCAAGCTGCTGCACCATCTCGCCGCGTCCTCCGGCAATGCCGACGACGATGACGGCGCACAGCTGCTGGTGGCGCGTTTCCTCCAGCATCGGCCGTGGGACGAGCTGGCGGCCCGGGCCGGCGTGAGCGGCCGACGCGCCGTCATCGGGGCACTGCGCGCCGCCGCGGCGGTGCTGATCGCCGCGGATACCTGAACGCGGCCGGACACTCGGCGCCCTCACCCGGCGCCCCGCGGGCCGAGGGTGGCGTTACCGGTCATCCGGTTAGTAAGCTCCCGCCACCCGGACCGGAGGAGACCGTCCCATGAATGCCCGCCCCACCCTGTTCCGTATGCCGTCGCGCTACAACGCCTATGCGGCGAGTATCGCCGGGCTCGCGGTATCCCTGACCGGTCTGGTATTCAACCCGCTGTGGGGATGGCCGGCCGCGGTGTTTGCCGCGCTCACGGCGCTCGGCACCTGGGATCTGCTGCAGCGCCGGCATACCGTGAGCCGCAACTACCCGGTCCTCGCCCACCTGCGCTACTGCCTGGAGTCCATCGGCCCGGAGATCCGCCAGTACTTCATCCAGGCCGACACCGAGGAGCGGCCGTTCTCCCGCGAGCAGCGCGCGGTCGTCTACCAGCGCGCCAAGAACGTCCATGACAAGAAACCCTTCGGCTCCCTGCTCGACATGTACACCGAGGGCTATGAGTGGATCAGCCCCTCCCTCGCGCCTGCCCCGGTGGCGGACGGCGACTTCCGTATCACCGTCGGCGAGGACCGCGCGCAGCCTTACTCCGCGAGTGTCCTGAATATATCGGCGATGAGCTTCGGTGCGCTGTCCGCCAACGCCATCACCGCACTGAACGCCGGTGCCAGGGAGGGCGGCTTTTACCACGACACCGGCGAGGGCTCGATATCCCGCTACCACCTCAGCCACGGCGCGGACCTGGTCTGGGAAATCGGTTCCGGTTACTTCGGCTGCCGGACGGACGACGGCCGGTTCAACCCGGAGCGCTTCCGCGAGAACGCCCGCCGGGAATCGGTGCGGATGATCGAGATCAAGCTCTCCCAGGGCGCCAAGCCCGGGCACGGCGGTATCCTGCCTGCCGCCAAGGTAAGCCCCGAGATCGCCGCCGCACGGGAAGTCCCGGCCGGTCGGGACGTGGTCTCGCCCGCCTCGCACTCGGCGTTCCGCACCCCCCTGGAGATGATGGACTTCATCGCCACGCTCCGGCACCTCTGCGGTGATAAACCGGTGGGCATCAAGCTTGCTCTCGGACACCCGTGGGAGTGGTTCGCCATCGTCAAGGCGATGCTGGAGACCGGCGAGCGCCCGGACTTCGTGGTGGTGGACGGCGGCGAGGGCGGCACCGGCGCGGCCCCGCTGGAATTCGTCAACCGCCTTGGCATGCCGCTCACCGACGCCCTGCTGCTCGTGCACAACACCCTGGTCGGAACCGGCCTGCGTCCCCACATCCGGGTGGCCGCGGCCGGCAAGATCACCTCCGCATTCCACATCGCGCGCACACTCGCCCTCGGTGCCGACTGGTGCAACGCGGCACGGGGATTCATGTTCTCGCTGGGCTGCATCCAGGCCCTGTCCTGCCATACCGACCGCTGCCCCAGCGGTGTGGCCACGCAGGACCCGCGCCGCGGCGCCAACCTGGATGTCACCGACAAGTCCCGGCGGGTGGCCCGCTTCCACCGCAACACACTCCATGCCCTCGCGGAGATGATCGCGGCCACGGGCCTGCAAGACACCGCCGAGCTCGGCCCGGAGCATATCGTCCGGCGGATCTCGCGCAGCGAGGTGCGCTCGTACCGTGAACTCTACCCGTTCATGGAACCCGGGGCGCTGCTCGACGGCGCGCCCGACGCGGCCGTGTTCGCCACGTACTGGCCGCAGGCGCGGGCGGATACGTTCCAGCCGCCGCCGGCGGACGCCGCGCTGCGCACGACGAAGCTGCGCTGACGGGCG
>NZ_WNXE01000109.1:8128-9610 GCF_010993615.1 Arhodomonas sp. KWT
ATTTCGTGCGGTACGAGTAGATCAGCTCCGGCTCGTAGTTGGTCTCGCGGAACGGCGCGGATTCCTCGCTGTTGTAGGCCTGCCAGTAGGACTGCTGCGTGTACGCCAGCCACAGGTCCCCCCGCCGCGTGCCGAGCTCCGGCCATATCTTGGTCTTGAAGCTGATCTGGAACTTGACCTCGGTGTGGTCCACCGACTCCATGTCATCGCTGCGGTAGGCTGCCTCGTTGGGATTGAAATCGTAGGAGAACGGCAACAGATAGGTCGGACGGTAAGGCGTCACCACGAACGGTCCGCGGTCCGCCTGGGCAACGAGTTCCCAGCGCTCGGCCAGTGCCGAGGGCGCCGGCGGCGGCGTCTTCTCGGCCACCTTCTCCTCCGGCGTCTTCGCCCGGTTCTCCGGCAGCAGCTCATCGGCAGAGCGGCCGGTGGGCGTACGTCCCAGCGTCGTGTCGTAACACGTGAGTCGTTCCTGGGCGCTCTTGAGCTCCATGCAGCCTTGCAGCGCCTGGCCGGGCTCCACCGTGGCATTCGTTTCCGCGGCGCCGGCGCGGACCGCGACCAGACCGGCGCACAGGGCGATACTCAGGTGTCGGTGGGTCAACCGTCCCTCCATGCGCGAGACGCTACCGCTTGCAGGATGGCGTAGTCTGCCCGACCGGCGTTATGCTCGCTACCCCGTCCCGCGAACCGCGGCCCGCCTGTGTGCCGGATGGCCGCGTGCCGCCCGTCCCCAACGAATCAGTGTGCCAGCGACACAGGCGGATGGAACGAGAAGGCGTCATCAAATTCGATCTGTGCCACGAGCACGGCGCGCCCCCGGACGCGGCATCGGTCGCGGTGCTGGATGCGTGGCGGGACGTGCTCCGCCGCCTCGGGCTGATCGGCGGAAGCCCCCGGCGGTACGGCGGCCTCGGCTTCGGCAACGTCAGCCACCGCGCCGCAGGCGGTGCATTCGTGGTATCCGGCAGCCAGACCGGCGGCCTGGATGCGCCGGGTCCCGCGGGCTACTGCGAGGTCACGGCGTGGGACGTGGAACACAACACGATCCGCTCCCGCGGACCGGTGCGGCCGTCATCGGAGTCCCTGACCCACGGCGCGGTGTATGCAGCCGACGACACCGTGGCCTGGGTCTTTCACGGCCATTCGCCCGAGATCTGGTCCCGGCGCCGTGTCCTCGGACTGCCGGAGACACCCGCCGACGTCCCCTACGGGACACCGGCGATGGCCCGCGCGGTGGCCTCGCTGGTCCGGCGCGCCGGCCCCCAGGCGGTATTCGCCATGGCCGGCCACCGTGACGGCGTCATCGCCTACGGCCGCGACAGCGACGCCACCGGCGGCGCGCTGGTCCGGACCCTGGCGGCGGCACTGGCCGCCGCCCACGCCGGCCGCTGAATCCTGATTCCCTGACGGGAGAGACGACACTGTGAGCGACGAGCGCATCCGCATCCGCGGCGCACGGCAGAACAACCTGCGCAACCT
>NZ_WNXE01000010.1:0-8041 GCF_010993615.1 Arhodomonas sp. KWT
CCGACCCCCAGCGCCCGCGCGGCGAGCGCCAGCGGGTAGGTGCCGATCTTGTTGGCGACATCGCCGTTGGCGCTGACACGGTCCGCGCCGACGATCACCCAGTCGACCGCGCCGGTACGCATCAGCGACGCCGCCGCGGCATCGGCGATCACCTCCACCGGGATGCCGTCGGCGAGCAGCTCCCAGGCGGTGAGCCGCGCCCCCTGCAGCCACGGCCGGGTCTCGTCGGCGAACACCCGGCGGATGCGGCCGGCGGCCCAGCCGGTGCGGATCACCCCCAGGGCGGTGCCGAAGCCCGCCGTCGCCAGCGAGCCCGTGTTGCAGTGGGTGAGCACGCCGCAGTCGCGGCCCAGCCGCTCAGCCCCGAGCTCGCCCATGCGACGGTTCGCGGCCACGTCGGCGTCGTGCAGCGCCTGCGCCTCGGCGAGCAGCGCCGCCGCGTCGGCGCCGCCGGCGGCGGCCTCGCGCATGCGCGCCAGCGCCCAGGCCAGGTTCACCGCCGTCGGCCGGGAGGCGGCGAGCGCCGATAGCCCGGCGTCAAAGTCGTCGTCCCTTACCGCCATGGCGGCACCGTAGGCGGCGGCGATGCCGATCGCCGGCGCCCCGCGGACCACCATGTCACGGATGGCCGCGGCCACCCCGCGGGCATCGTGGCAGCGGCGATAGGCGATGCGCTCGGGCAGCACGCGCTGGTCCAGCAGCATCAGCGATCCGTCCGCCGCGTCCCAGGCGACGGCGCGGACCCGGTCGTGTTCGGCGATACTCAACAACACCCTCCGGCAGTCGACCCCCGCGCCACACGTGCGGGGCGCGTCAGTATGCCACACCGGCGGGAAGGGAGCCGGCGGGTGAGCGCGCCCCTCCACCGGGCCTGCGGATTCACCGAAATGTAGCGGGAGCCGTGACGCGCTTAGTAGCATTCCCCCACCAACCCGCCGCACCCGCCACCCGTGCAGGAGGACAGGCATGCAGACAGTCGATCAGGTCATTCACGCCGGCTGGGTGATCCCGGTGGAGCCATCGGGACAGTGCCTGCCGGCGCACAGCGTCGTCATCGACGGCGGGCGGATCGAGGCGGTGCTGCCCACCGACGAGGCCGGCGGCCGCTACGAGCCCCGGGTCGTCCATGACCGCCGCGATCACGCCGTGCTCCCCGGCTTCGTCAACGCCCACACCCACGCGGGCATGAATCTGCTGCGCGGGCTCGCCGACGACCTCCCGCTGATGACCTGGCTCAACGAGCACATCTGGCCGGCGGAGGCCGCCCACGCCGGTCCGGAGTTCGTCCAGGACGGCACCCGGCTCGCAGTGGCGGAGATGCTGCGCGGCGGCACCACCTGCTTCAACGACATGTACTTCTTCCCCGACGTCACCGCCCGCACCGCACGCCAGGCCGGTATCCGTGCCGTGGTGGGGATGATCTTCATCGACTTCCCCACCGCCTGGGCCTCCGGGCCGGACGAGTACATCGACAAGGGACTCGCCGTACACGATGCCTGGCGCGACGACGCCCTGATCACCACGACCTTCGCACCGCACGCGCCCTACACGGTGAGCGAGCCCAACCTCGAGAGGCTGCGTACCATCGCCGACGAGCTCGCCCTGCCGGTGCATATCCACCTCCACGAGACCGCCGACGAGATCCAGCAGAGCCTGGCCGCCACCGGCGAGCGCCCGATCCGGCGCCTCGACCGACTCGGCCTGCTGGGCCCCGGACTGATCGCCGTGCACATGACACAGCTCGAAGACGCCGAGATCGCCCGCATCGCCGAGACCGGCGTACAGGTCGTGCACTGCCCGGAATCCAACCTCAAGCTGGCCAGCGGCCTCGCCCCGGTAGCCGCGCTGGGCGCCGCCGGCGTGAACGTCGCGCTGGGCACCGACGGTGCCGCGAGCAACAACGACCTGGACATGCTCGGCGAGCTCCGCACCGCGGCCATGCTCGCCAAGGGCGTGGCCAGGGACCCGGCGGCCCTGCCCGCTGCCCGGGCTCTGGAAGCGGCCACCCTGGGGGGCGCCCGCGCCCTGGGCCTGGGCGATCGCGTCGGCAGCCTGACCCCCGGCAAGGAGGCCGACGTGATCGCCGTGCGCATGGACGGCATCGAGAGCGCACCGCTCTTCCACCCGATCTCCCAGCTCGTCTACGCCAGCGGCCGCGACCAGGTCAGCGACACCTGGGTCGCCGGACGGCACCTGTTCAACGACGGCGTACTCACGACCCTGGACCAGGAGGAGATCGTACGCCGGGCCCACGGCTGGCGTGATAAGATCGCCGGAAAGCCGTCCTGAGCGCGGAGCCGTCATGTCGCCACTCAGCGAAAACGCCGACCCCGGGGAACTGGCCAAGTTCAACCGCAGCGCCGCCCACTGGTGGGACCCGGAGGGCGAGTTCCGCCCCCTCCACGAGATGAACCCGCTGCGCCTGGACTTCATCGAGGAGGCCACCGGCTCGCTAGCCGGGCGCCGCGTCCTCGACGTCGGCTGCGGCGGCGGACTGCTGGCCGAGGGCATGGCCCGGCGCGGCGCCTGCGTGACCGGCGTCGACCTCGGCGACGAGGGCCTGTCCGTGGCGCGGCTGCACGCCGGCGAGAGCGGCCTGGAGATCGACTACCGCCACGCCTCGGCGGAGACCATGGCGGCCGAGGCCCCCGCCACCTTCGATGTCGTCACCTGCCTGGAGATGATCGAGCACGTCCCCGACCCGGCGGCCGTGGTCGCCGCGTGTGCACGCGCCGCCGCACCCGGGGGGACGGTGGTCTTCTCCACGGTCAGCCGCACGCCCAAGGCCTGGCTGCTCGCGGTCGTGGGCGCCGAGTACGTCGCCGGCCTGCTGCCCCGCGGGACCCACGACTACACCCAGTTCGTGCGCCCCTCCGAGCTCGCGGCCTGGGCGCGCGACGCCGGCCTGTCACTCACCCGGCTCACGGGCATCCACTACAACCCGGTGACCCGGCGATGCCGCCGCTGCCGCGACGTGAGCGTCAACTACATCGCCGCCTTCCGGGCGGACGGGGAGCAGGGGGGGCGGGACTGACGAGATGGCACCGCTGGCCCGCGCCGTCCTCCTCGACCTGGACGGCACCCTGCTCGACACCGCCCCGGACCTCATCGGCAGCCTCAACGACCTGCGCGCCGAGCAGCACCTCGCCCCCCTGCCCGCCGGCCAGCTCGCCACCGTCGTCTCCCACGGCAGCGGCCCGCTGGTGCGGCGGGGCTTCGATATCGATCCGTCCGACACCCGCTTCGCCGGACTGCGCAAGCGCTTCCTGACCATCTACCGCGAGCGCGTTCACCGCGAGACCCGCGCCTTCGCCGGCATGGACGAGCTGCTGGCGGTCCTCGAGGCGCGGCACGTCCCGTGGGGCATCGTCACCAACAAGCCCGGCTGGCTCACCCGGCCGCTGGTGGCTGCGCTCGGCTACTCCGAGCGCAGCGGCTGCCTGATCACCGGCGACGACCTCGCCCTGCGCAAGCCCAACCCCTACCCCGTGCTGCAGGCCTGCGACGCGCTCAACCTGCCCCCGGAGGCGTGCGTGGTCGTGGGCGACGCCCAGCGCGACGTCGAGTCCGGGCAGCGCGCGGGGGCGATCACCCTGGTGGCCCTGTTCGGCTACGTCCACGCCGAGGACCGCGTCACCCACTGGGGGGCGGACGGCCTCATCGGCCACCCCCTGGACATCCTCAACTGGCTCGAGCCGGCCTGACGGAAGCACCGGCGCCACCGCCAGGGTGACGCCTGCGCGGCGGACCACTCGCCAGCCCGAGACCGTTTCCGGCCCTGGTGAGCGGGCCTCGCCGCCGATTCGCGAACCTAGCGCAGGTGCTCGGCGGCCCAGCGCCCGACCTTCTGTTCACGTGCCTTGCTCCGGCGATACCCCTGCCGCGCCAGGTAACCCTGGCTCGCCGCCACGACGAGCAGCAGGATCACCATGAATGGCGGCACGATGCCACGCACGAACGACGGCGCGTCCTCCTCAGGGATGAGCGCCAGACTGAGCGTGTCCCCCTCCAGGCCGACATGCTCGACGACCCCCTGGACACGGAACTCGCGATTGACGGTGTCGCCCAGGAGCTCCGTCAGGGCAAGACCCCGCCGTTCGAGGAACGCCTCCCGTGCGCCGCCCCCCGCCAGCTCGAAGCGGCCCTTCAGCTGCGTACGGACCTGCCCGGAGCGGGACCGGTTCCAGGCCTGGAACGGTTCTTCGACCTCTTTGACGTAGGCGGGAAGGAGAACCTTGAGGAGGAGTCTGGAGAACCAGACGGCGTCTTGCCGGGAGAGCAGCGCCGCATCGTCAGCCGCCAGCAGCGGCGACGACTCGTCGATGCGGTCGAACACGCGCTCCGCCCGGTAGCACCCGTCGGAGACATAGTACTCGTCGCACAGCGCCTTCACATCAGCCTTCAACTCACCCAGCCCGCTGAGAAGGCGGCGGTCGTACCGGCGCATGAGCGCACGCTGGTACCGCGGCAGGTCCACGTCCTCGGCGGGACTGCCGGTATAGAGCCTGAAGATCGCCTCCTGCAGACGCTGGAGCTCGGGCGAAACCGTCACCTCGGGCAGCGCCCGCGCCGGCGCCCCCCACACCAGGCGCGAGCAGTCGAGCATCGAGGTCACCGCCGAACTCGGGCTGCTCAGCCGGCAGCCCGCCTGCCCGGAGATCGCCACAGTGTCCCCCGGCCACAGCGTCACGTCGCGCAGCGCCTGCGGCCCGTCGGCATCGATCTCCTCCGGACCGCTCAGCAGATTCCAGGCCATGGGAAGGGAAACGCTCAGCGGCGAGGCGAGCACCCAGGCCAGGATCAGCAGCAGGGCGGCACCGATGGCGAGAACGGCATGGCGAATCCAGTGGTGGATGGGGAAACGCCGTCGCTGTTCATACAGTGACAGCGAGCCGTGCTGGAGCACGTGCCGTTCCGCGTCGACCTCGACCTCCGCCGCCGTCATCGGTAGGCGCTCCCACAGCGGCGGCAACCACGAACCCGGGTAGGTCAGGTCGAGATACTCCATGCGGGGAACGGCAACACTGATGTTCGTCTCCTGGACGGTCTGCCGCGTCATCACCCGCTCGAGCGGCCCCCTCAGGCGCTTCACGTCCACCGCTTTGCCGCCGATGGGCCACTTCGGCGCGGCGAGATAGCGCCAGACGCCGAGCAGGGCCACGACGAGCGAGGCCGCACAGCCCCAGGCCAGATCGGCATAGGCGAAAACGAGCGCCCCCAGCATCCCCAGAAGACACACAAGCGCGCCCGCGCTGCCGCGCGTCTCGGCGTCCAGTCTCAGCCGGGCCTCCTCACGGGTTTCACGACGCTGCCCGAGCAGGGTCACCGCGCTCTCTTCGGCGCCGTTCCCTCCGTCCCGCGAAGCCGTCGCCGAAGCGCTCGCACCCGTGGTCGCCGTCGCGGAGGAGGAGGAGGAGGAAGAGGCGGCGGAGAAGTCGTCGGAGGCCACGCGGGCCTCGGCGCGCTCGCTGCGCCGGTCGAGCTCGACGGCCTCGGTCAGCGTCCGGCCATTGAGCTGCACCACCAGCGCCGTCCGCTTGGCCAGGACGACCTCCGCCTTGTTGTAATTCGCAAGGACGTTGCGCAGCCGCTGATGCAGCTCGACCTCGACGCCGTCGATGAGGTCGTGATACTGCCCCTGACCGGCATTGTTGCCCGTGATGCCGTGGCGTGCGTACAGCCCGTTGAGCTGACGAACCTCGCCGCCGTACTTGCGCCCGCTGTAGACCTCGCCGAGCGCCGCACGCTCTTCCTCGCTCAGCCCGCGGGAGGGGGCACTGTCCTGAAGCACACGGAATCGGCGCTTCGACGCCCGTCGCCGGCCTTGGTAACTGATCACGCTGACAATCGAGACAATCAGCACGACCCCGAACAAAAGGATCTGTAACCCTTCCATGAGACATCCTGCATCATCGAACGGGGGGACCGTCCACGAACCTGCAAACGGACGAGGCACCGAGGTCCGGCCCGGGAGGTCGACGAACGATAACCGGGCCATAAACCGACGCCCCGCCCTGTTCACGACGGCACGCAAAACACGAAGACAGGCTGCATCTCCTCCTTTGAGAACCATCGTCGCGGGTAGAAACGACGCTGCCGGAGAGGAACGCGCGCCAAGCGCGAAACTCTATCTTTCCCGATGCCCCCCCGCAACGGCGCCCGCCCGCGATGCACACGTCCCCGTCGCACGTCCGCCATCGCCTGACAATCGCCCGTGCTCGCCGCTGCCCGCGGCGACCGCCATACTGCAAGACACGCCTCCCGGCACGGGCCTCCGGGTTTCCCGGTGCCGCCGGCCGCCCCCGGGAGGGCACTCAAAAGCACTGGACCGGGAGGAGTCGGGACGCAGCGACACCCGTGCCTCGCTACGTGGCCGCCTGGCCCGGTATACTCCCCGGCCACCACGCCGCAGCCCTTGGACCCATGCAGCCCCAGCAGTACTGCCGCGACAAGGCCGCCCCGCCGGGCTCCAGCCTCCACTACGCGCTGCTGTTCGCCGACGACGCGGACAGCCGCGAGGCGCTGCTCGCGGTCAACGCCGTGCACGCCGAGCTCACCGCCATCCCCCGCGAGGTCTCCGACCCCGGGGTCGCTGCGGCCAAGCTCGCGTGGTGGCGCGAGGAGGTGGGACGCGCCCTCGACGGCGGCGCCCAGCATCCGGCCGCCCAGGCACTGGCCGCGGCGAATGCGCGCCGGGCCCTGCCGCGGGACGATCTGGAGGCGCTGCTCGACGGGGTCGCCATGGATCTGGAGTACGGCGGCTACCCGAGCTTCCGCGAGCTCAGTGTTTACTGCCACCGCCTCGGCGGCGGGTCGGTACGGCTCGCGGTCGCCGGGTGCGGCGCTGCACCGGACACCGCCGCGACCCTCGCCCACGACCTGGGCATGGCCCTGCCCCTGCTCCGGGGCCTGCGCCGGCTGCGCCCGGAGCTGGAGGCGGGACGGCTGCACCTCCCGGAGGACGAGCTGGCGCAGGCCGGTCTGGAGCGTGGGCAACTGCTGCGCGAGCCCGACAGCGAACCCGTGCGCGCCTTCCTCGACGGGCAGGCCGCCCGGATCATGGACTTTCTCGACAACGCCCTAGCCGCGGTCCCCGACGCGGAGCAGCGGCGCCTGCTGCCGCTGACCGTCCACGCGCGGCTGTACCGTACCCTGCTGGAGCGCCTGCGTGCCGAGGGCATGCCCGTGCTTCAGCAACGCCACCACCTCACGCCCGTGCGCAAGCTCTGGCACGCCTGGCGGCACGCCCGTCGGGCGCGGGCCGCACACCGGCGACACAGCAACGGAGACACACAATGACCGCCCTCCCCGTCCAGCCGCTGCCGATCCCCGACGGGCCCGCCGCACTGTCCGGCCACCGTGTGCTGATCACCGGCGCCGGCAACGGCCTGGGCCGCGCCACCGCGCTGGCAGCCGCGGCCTCCGGCGCCACGGTGGTGCTGCTCGAGCGCACGGTGAAGGCCGCCGAGGCAGTCTATGACGAGATCGTCGCCGCCGGCGGCCCGGAGCCCGCGATCTACCCCATGGAGCTCGCCGGCGTGGGCCCGGACGATCTGGCGGAGCTCGCCGAGCGTCTGCGCGAGGGCCTCGGCGGTCTGGACGCACTGGTCCTCAACGCCGCGGAGATCGGCCAGCCCGCACCGCTGACCCAGTACGACCCGCAGGTCTGGCTGCGCACCCTGCACGTCAACGTCAACGCGACATTCCTGCTCCTGGCCCACTGCGCACCGCTGCTGCTGGAGTCCCCCGCCGGCCGGGTGCTGTTCATCAGCGACGAGGCCGGCCGTGAAGGCGTTCCGTTCATGGGGGCCTACGGGGTCTCCAAGTGGGCGCTGGAAGGGCTCATGCACACCTATGCCGCGGAGCTGCCGGATGACACCCCGCTGCGCCTGGCAAGCGTGGACCCCGGGCCGGTGCGCACCCTGCTGCGGCGCACCGCCTTCTCCGCGGAGACCGAGGGCGCGACCCCGCTGCCGGAGGCGGTGGCCCCGGGCATCGTCGAGCTGCTGGATCCGGCCACCCCGCTGGAGCAGGCGGCACG
>NZ_WNXE01000010.1:8138-10850 GCF_010993615.1 Arhodomonas sp. KWT
CCGCGTTGGCTTGAAAAATATTGACACCCTTCACAGTCGGGGGACGGCGATCGGGCCTATGGTGGCCGGGATTACATTGGGGGCGGGGTTCGGCGTACCCACGTGAGCCCGCCCGGAACAATCCCAACCCACGGCAATGGACGCGACGACATGGACGCAGCACGCGCTGTCGAGAGGATTATTGGGTCCGGCTACCGCCTGGCCAGCATCCACACCACGGACGGAGACCGGCTCGTGGCGCTGTTCAAGCGCCTGACGCTGACCACGGGCCGCGCGGTCTACCACTGGCGCGCCGGCGCCGGACTCTACCGGCTGGGGATCGAGCATATCCTCATCCCCCGCACCCGCACCCCCTCGGAAGTCCTCTCCTACATCCGGGCGAGCCGCCACTTCGGGATCTACGTCCTGGAGGGCTTCGACGAGGCGCTCCGGCGCCAGTCCGTCGCCGACGACCTCACCGCCATTGCGGACGGCGCCGGCGACACCCAGCGGCTGGTCGTGTTCGTCGGTGAGGCCCCGCCGATGCCGGCATCGCTGGAGGGCCGCGTCGCCCGCGTCCGCCACAACGGCACCAGCGAGGCCCCGCGGACCGCCGGCACCCCGGGCTGACACCGGCGCCTCACCCCTGCCCGGCCGCCACACCGCGCTTCCCGCACAGGTCCGTCACCGGGCACTCCGCGCAGCGCGGCCGCGGCCGGCAGTGCTCCTTGCCCAGCTCGACCAGATAGGCATGGTAGTGCTGATACGCCTGCGGCGTGCCCGCCAGGGTCGTTTCCAGGCGCTCACGCAGCCCCTCGTAGGGCGGCTCGTCATCGAGCCAGCCGTAGCGCCCGAGGATGCGATAGGTGTAGGCGTCCACCACGAAGACCGGACGGTAAAAGGCATAGAGGACGATGTCGTCCGCCGTCTCCCGGCCGACGCCGTGGATGTCCAGCAGATACGCCCGCAGTGACGGCGTCTCCCTCGCCGCCAGCCCCTCGGCGCCGCCGGCGGCCCGCCAGGCGGCGCACAGGGCCTGAAGCCGCCGCGTCTTCACGTTGAAGTAGCCGGCCGGGCGTATCGCCTCCGCCAGGGTCTCGTGGGGGGCATCGCCCATGGCGGCCGGGTCCAGAAGCCCGGCCTCGGTCAGCCCGGCCATGGCCCGTTCGACGTTACGCCAGGCGGTGTTCTGGGTGAGCACCGCGCCCACCGCCACCTCGAAGGCATCGCGTGCGGGCCACCAGCCGAGATCGCCGTACGTGGCCTCCAGCCGCTCGAAAAGCCCGGCGAGCACGTCAGCGCCGTCCCTGGCGGCGCCCTCCGCCGCCACGCCCGGTACGGGGCCGGCGCCGCTCCGCGGTGTCGGCCACGGGCAGGCCGACGAGCTCGTAGAGCTGGCGCACCTCGCCGGGCTTGAGCGTCGCGTGCTGTCCCTGGCGCAGCCGCGGCGGCAGCTCCACCGGTCCGAACTGCACGCGGATCAGGCGGCTGACCTGCAGCCCCTGGGACTCCCAGAGCCGGCGCACCTCGCGGCGACGCCCCTCGCGCAGGCGCACCCGGAACCACTCGTTGGCCGCCTCCTCCGGCGACAGCGGCTCCACGGACTCGAATCGCGCCGGGCCGTCCTCCAGGGTCACCCCCTCGGTGAGCCGGGCGATGACATCGTCGCCCACCCCGCCGAACACGCGGACCGCGTAGTCCCGGGGCAGGCGATAGCGCGGATGCATCAGGCGGTTGGCGAGCTCGCCGTCGGTGGTGAACAGCAGCAGCCCCGAGGTGTTCACGTCGAGGCGCCCCACCACCACCCACCGCCCCCGGCGCAGCTGCGGCAACCGATTGAACACCGTCGGCCGGCCCTCGGGGTCGGAGCGGGTGGTCACCTCGCCGGCGGGCTTGTGGTAGATCAGCACCTGCCGCGGCGGCGGCTCCACCGCGGTGCGGCCCAGCGGCCGGCCGTCCACCGTGATCCGGGCGTGCGGGCTGACCCGGTCGCCCAGGGTCGCGGCACGGCCGTCCACGCGGACCCGGCCGTCGCGGATCAGCGCCTCCATCTGCCGGCGCGAACCCATGCCCGCGCGGGCGAGCACCTTCTGCAGTTTCTCGGTCCCGGCGGTGTCGGTCATGTCGTCTCCCCGTCGTCCCCGGCCTCCGGCAGCCGCAGGTCCAGCTCCGGGTGCTCGGCGTCCGGGTCGCGCAGCTCCATCAGCGTCGGCAACTCGTCCAGCCCCTTGAGGTTGAAGTAATCCAGAAAAGCCCGGGTCGTGCCGAACACCGCCGGCCGCCCCGGCATCTCGCGGTGCCCGACGACGCGCACCCAGCCCCGGTCCTGGAGGGTGCGCATGATCGAGCTCGCCACGCTCACGCCGCGGATCTCCTCGATCTCGCCGCGCGAGATCGGCTGGCGGTAGGCGATGATGGCGAGGGTCTCCAGCAGCGCCCGGGAATAGCGCCCGGGGCGCTCCTCCCACAGCCGCGACACCCAGGGCGCCAGGTCCTCGCGCACCTGGATCCGGTAGCCGCTCGCGACCTCCGAGAGCTCGATGCCCCGGCCCTCGTAGTCCGCCGCCAGCGCCGTCAGGGCCTCTCGCACCGTCGCCGGTGCGGGCATCTCATGGTCGGCGAACAGCCCCCGCAGACGCTCCACGGACAGCGGCTCGTTGGCGGCGAGCAGCGCGGCCTCGAGGATGTGACGCAGCTCGGGCTCACTCATCGTCGTCGTCCTCCGGGGCATCA
>NZ_WNXE01000010.1:10945-14807 GCF_010993615.1 Arhodomonas sp. KWT
ATCAGCGGTCCCACCGCCGCCGGCACGCAGGTGGATGGGCGCGTAGGGCTCGGCCTGCACGATCTCCACCAGCCCGGCCTTGAGCAGCTCCAGGATGGCGAGGAAGCTCACCACCACACCGTCCCGGCCCTCCTCCGGGGTGAACAGCTGCGTGAACGGCGTGAACCGCTCCCGGGACAGCAGCGCCAGGGTGTCGGACATGCGCTGGCGCACCGACAGCGCCTCCTCGCGGACCTGGTGATGGGTATACAGACGCGCACGCTCCAGCACCCCGGCAAAGGCGGAGAGGAGCTCGCGCAGCGACACCTCCGGGTCCGCCCGGGTGCGCCGTCGCTCCGGTGCCCGGGCATGGGCCGGGAAGATGTCCCGGGCCACCCGCGGCAGGGCGTCGATACCCTCCGCCGCCTGCTTGTAGCGCTCGTACTCCTGGAGCCGGCGCACCAGCTCGGCGCGGGGATCGGCCTCCTCGTCCTCCGCCGCCGGCGGCCGCGGCAGGAGCATGCGCGACTTGATCTCCGCGAGCATCGCGGCCATCACCAGGTACTCCGCGGCCAGTTCCAGGCGCATGTCGCGCATCAGCTCGATGTAGCGCATGTACTGCCGCGTGATCTCGGCGATGGGGATGTCCAGGACGTCCAGGTTCTGGCGCCGGATGAGATAGAGCAGCAGGTCCAGCGGCCCCTCGAACGCCTCGAGGAACACCTCCAGGGCATCCGGCGGGATGTAGAGGTCCCGGGGCAACTCGGTGACCGGCTCGCCCCGGACATGGGCCAGGACCTCCTCCGCCGTCGGCAGCGCCTCGGAATCGTTCACCGGCGCCCGTGCCCCGTCACCGGTAGTCCAGCCCCATGGCGCCGCGGACCTCCTTCATGGTCTCCCGCGCCACGCCCCGGGCCTCGGTGCAGCCCTCGGAGACGATGCTGCGCACCCGCTCCGGGTCCTGCTCCAGCTCCCGGGCGCGCTCGCGGATGGGGTCGAGTTCCGCCTGCACGGCGTCGATCACCCGCGACTTGCACTCCAGACAGCCGATGCCCGCCGAGCGGCATCCCTCCAGGACCCACTCCTGGGTACGCTCGTCGGAATAGAGCTTGTGGAAGTCCCAGACCGGGCACTTGGTCGGCTCCCCGGGATCGGAGCGCCGCACCCGCGCCGGATCGGTGGGCATGGTGCGCATCTTGCGGTCCACCTCGTCCGGCTCCTCGCGCAGCGAGATCGCGTTGCCGTAGGACTTGGACATCTTGCGCCCGTCCAGCCCGGGCATCCGCGGCGAAGGCGTCAGGAAGGCCTCCGGCTCCGGCAGGATGGTCCGCCCGCCGCCCTCGAGGTAGCCGAACAACCGCTCGCGATCGCCGAAGGTGATGTTCTGCTGCTCGCCGAGCAGCGCCCGGGCCTGCTCCAGGGCCTCGATATCGCCGTGCTCCTGGTAGCGCCGGCGCAGCTCGTTGTACTTCTTGGCGTTGCGCTTGCCCATCTTGCGCACCGCCGCCTCGGCCTTCTCCTCGAAGCCGGGTTCGCGGCCGAACATGTAGTTGAAGCGCCGCGCGAGCTCGCGGGTGAGCTCCACGTGGGAGACCTGGTCCTCGCCCACCGGCACCGCGGTGGCGCGGTAAATGAGGATATCCGCGCTCTGCAGCACCGGGTAGCCGAGGAAGCCGTAGGTCGCCAGGTCCTTTTCACGGAGGTTGGCGATCTGGTCCTTGTACGTCGGCACCCGTTCCAGCCAACCCAGCGGCGCGATCATCGACAGCAGCAGGTGCAGCTCGGCGTGTTCGATTACCCGCGACTGGATGAACACGTGGGCGAGCGACGGGTTCACACCGCAGGCGAGCCAGTCGATGACCATGTCCCAGACGTTCTCGGCGATGATCTCGCGCTCGTCGTAGGCCGTGGTCAGCGCATGCCAGTCGGCGATGAAGAAGAAGCACTCGTGCTCGTGCTGGAGCTGCACCCAGTTCTTGAGCACCCCGTGGTAGTGCCCCAGGTGAAGCCGACCGGTGGGGCGCATGCCCGAGAGCACCCGCATCCGCTGCGCGTCGTGGCTAGTCAAACCGCCTCCTCTGTCTCGTGGTCCGTCGCGTCGGGGCGACCATGATAACCGCGCCCGCGCGGGAACGCAGCGTCGGCGCTCAACCGCCCTCGAACAGGCTCGCGTCGCCGGCGCCGCGGCGCACCACCTCCGGCGCCGGCCCGGTGAGATCGACCACCGTGCTCGGCTCCATGCCGCCGGGGCCGCCGTCGACCACCACGTCCACGCGGCTGCCGAGGCGCTCGCGGATGAGTTCGGCGTCGGTCATCGGCAGCTCCTCGCCGGGCAGCAGCAGCGAGGTCGACATCAGCGGCTCACCGAGCTCGGTGAGGATGGCCTGGGCGACGCGGTGATCCGGCACGCGGATGCCGATGGTCTTGCGTTTGGGGTGCTGCAGCCGCCGCGGGACCTCGCTGGTCGCGGGCAGGACAAAGGTGAAAGGCCCGGGGGTATGGGCCTTGAGCAGCCGGAAGGTGTTGTTGTCCACCCGGGCGTACACGCCAATGTCGGAGAGGTCTCGGCACGCCAGGGTGAAGTTGTGATCGTCGCCGAGCCGGCGGATCTCGCGAATGCGGTCCACGGCATCCTTTTCGCCCATGCGGCAGGCCAGGGCGTAGGTGGAGTCGGTGGGATAGACGATGACGCCGCCCTGGCCCAGCACCTCCACGGTGCGCCGCACCAGGCGCGGCTGCGGGGTCTCGGGGTGGATCTGGAAGAACTGGCTCATCGCGCCTCCTTGTGAGCGTTGCCGGCATGGCCCGGGGCACGGGCCCGGTCCCCGCAGTGTAACGGCACGGCCGCGGGCAGGCGATGTGGTATGGTTCCGGGCATTTCCACCCCGAGCGGAGGGCGGCCATGTACTACGTAATCTACAGCACCGATGTCGAGGACAGCACGGCGGCCCGCGCCAGCGCGCGACCCGACCATCTCGCGCGGCTGGAGGCGCTGCGCGACGAGGGCCGGCTGCTGCTCGCCGGGCCGATGCCCGCCATTGACAGCGAGGATCCGGGGCCCGCGGGCTTCGCCGGCAGCGTGGTGATCGCGGAGTTCGACTCCCTGGACGACGCCCGGCGCTGGGCCGACGACGATCCCTACGTCGCCGCCGGCGTGTACAGCGGTGTCACCGTGCAGCCGTTCAAGCGGGTGCTGCCGTGAGCGCGGAGCGCCAGCGCATGATCGAGGAGCGGCTGCGCGCGGCGATCCAGGTCGAGAGCATCGGCGTGCGCGATGACAGCCACCTGCACGCCGGCCACGCCGGCGCCCGCGCCGGCGGCGGTCACTATCACGTGCACGTGGTGAGCCCGGATTTCGAGGGCCGGGGAACTCTCGCCCGTCACCGCATGGTCTACGCCGCCATGGGGGACGCCATGCGCAATGACGTCATCCACGCCCTGGGCATCACCGCCCTCACCCCGGCGGAGGCCGGGGAGGACGGGTGACGCCCATACATCAAAGTCCCAGCAACCGGGAGAGAGCATGAAAAGACAAATCGTTGCGGGCCTCGGCCTGGCCCTCGCCATCGCGGCGTCCGGGGTTCAGGCCGACGAGCCGGTCGTGAGCGTCAACGGCGACGTGCTCACGCAGACCCAGTTCGACCAGGCCGTCAACCAGAGAACCCGTGGCCAGGGCGGCCAGCTTCCGGAAGGGCGCAAGCAGGCCTTCCTCCAGCAGCTGGTGGACCTCGAGATCCTCGCGCAGAAGGCCGCGGAGCGGGGCGTCGGCGACGACCCGGCGGTTCAGGCCGAGCTCGCCAACACCCGCCGTGCGATCCTCGCGCGGGGGCTGATCGAGCGGATCGCCAAGGAGGACATCGACGAGGACGCGATCAAGGCCGCA
>NZ_WNXE01000010.1:14902-28181 GCF_010993615.1 Arhodomonas sp. KWT
GAAGACCGCCAAGGAGGTCATCGGCAAGCTCGACGACGGTGGCGACTTCGCCGACCTCGCCAAGGAGTACTCCACCGGGCCGACCGGCAAGCGCGGCGGCGATCTCGGCTGGTTCGGGCCCAACCAGATGGTGCCGGCCTTCAGCAAGGCGGTGCAGGCCCTGGAGCCGGGCAACTACACCAGTGAGCCGGTGAAGACGCAGTTCGGCTGGCACGTCATCCGGCTGAGCGACGTCCGCCAGGCGAAGGCGCCGAAGCTCGCTGAGGTGCGGGACCAGATCAAGCAGACGCTCGCCCGCCAGGAGATCCGCAGCCGCCTCGACGAGTGGCGCAAGGACGCCGAGGTCGACTACCAGGCGGACTGGGCCAGGCAGGACGGCAACGGCTCGAAGTAGCCGCCGCCCGCGCGACGGCGGTCACCGGCGCAGCCGGTGGCCGCCGTTTTCGTCAGCTCTGGCCCTGCTCGCCGTCCGCCGCGGCCTCGAGCCGCTCCAGGTGCTTGCGCGCCAGGGTCTGGAAACGCGGGGTCAGACCGGCATCCTCGTAGATGGGATCGCCCTGCTCGTCCTCGGCGACCACGCGGCCGCCCTGCACGTAGGGGAAGGCCGCCTCGATCTCGTCCAGGGCGGTGGAGAGCAGGTCCGTGATGATCTGCTCCTGGGAGCGCCCCGGGTACATCTCCTCCAGGGCCGCCAGCTTGGCGGCATCATGCACGGGCAGCCGCACGCAGTAGGCGTTGCGGGTTCTCGGCTCGCTGGCGGACTCCTCCCAGCTCTCCAGCAGATCGCGAAGCTTCACTCGACACCTCATCCAGCCGTTACTACTAATCTTCTCAGAGGTCTTGTCATGCGTCAGAGCGCCACAGCGGCCCGGTGGCGGCGTTGCGCCCACCGAGAACATGGCACCGCACCGGTGCGGATACAAGACCCGCGTTACTCGCCGGCGACGGTCATGCCCTCGACGACCAGCGAACCCGTGCGAATGCTGCCCCGGGTATCGACATCCCGGCCCACAGCGGTGATGTGGCGGAGCATCTCCTTGAGGTTGCCGGCGATGGTGATCTCCTCGACCGGGTAAGCGATCCGCCCGTTCTCGATCCAGAAGCCGCTCGCGCCGCGGGAATAGTCGCCGGTGACGGTATTCACGCCCTGTCCCATGAGCTGGGTGACCAGCAGTCCCTCGCCAACGTCGGCGACGAGCTCGTCCAGGTCCTTCTCACCGGGGGCGACGCAGAGGTTATGCACGCCGCCGGCGTTGCCGGTGGTCTCCATACCGAGCTTGCGCGCGCTATAGCTGGAGAGCACATAGCCGCGCAGCACACCGTCCACTACCAGCTCGCGATCGCGGGTCGCCACGCCCTCGCCGTCGAACGGCGTGCTGCCGAGCGCCCCCGGGAGATGCGGCCGCTCACTGATCGAGAAGCCGGCGGGGAAGACCTGACGGTCCAGGTGGTCCACCAGGAACGAGGCGCGGCGATAGAGGCTGCCGCCGGAGATCGCGCCGACGAAATGGCCGATCAGCCCCCGCGCTGTGGACGGGTCGAAGATCACTGGCACCTGGCGGGTGCTCAGCCGCCGCGCCCCCAGCCGGGCCACGGTGCGGCGCCCTGCCTGGCGGCCGACCTCGGCCGCCGACTCCAGCCACTCCGGTGCACGCGCCGCGGTGTACCAGAAGTCCCGCTGCATGGCGTCGCCCTCGCGGCCGAGGACCGCGCAGCTGATCGCGTGCTGACTGGCCGGGTAACCGCCGATGAAGCCGTGGCTGTTGCCGTAGACGCGCACGCCCTCGCCGGCGGAGACCTCCGCACCCTCGGAATTGGTCAGCCGCGAATCCACGTCGAGCGCCGCACGCTCGGTCTCGCGGGCGAGCTCGATGGCCGCCTCGGCGCTCACGCCCCAGGGGTGGTGGAGTCCCAGGTCCGGGACGTCCCGGGCCAGGAGACCGGCATCGGCGAGGCCGCTGCAGGGGTCCTCGGAGGTATAGCGGGCGATCTCGCAGGCGGCGGCCACGGTCTCGTCGATGGCGCCGGCGCTGTAATCCGCGGAGCTCGCCTCGCCCTTGCGCTGGCCGAAGTACACGCTCACCGCCAGGCCGCGGTCGCGCATGTGCTCCAGGGTGTCCACCTCGCCCTGGCGCACCTTGACCGACAGCCCCTGACTGGCGTTCGCGGCCACCTCGGCGGCGCTCGCACCGCGCTGGCGCGCCGTCTCCAGGGCGCGCTCGACCAGTGTCTTCAGCTCCGCCACCGAGGGCAGACCGCGGTTGCCGTCGCGTTCACTGCTCATGGAAGAGGCTCCTTCAGGTCTGGGTTCCGCCCACGGTGAGGGCGTCCACCTTGAGCGTCGGCTGGCCCACGCCCACCGGCACGCTCTGGCCGTCCTTGCCGCAGGTGCCGATACCGCCGTCCAGGGCCAGGTCGTTGCCGACCATGGACACCCGGGTGAGTACGTCGGGGCCATTGCCGATCAGCGTCGCGCCCTTGACCGGGCGGGTGACGCGGCCGTTCTCGATGAGATACGCCTCGCTCGCGGAGAACACGAACTTGCCGGAGGTGATGTCCACCTGGCCGCCGCCGAAGTTCACCGCGTAGAGCCCGCGGTCCACGGAGGCGACGATCTCGCCGGGGTCGTGGGGACCGGCGAGCATGTAGGTGTTGGTCATCCGCGGCATCGGCAGGTGGGCGTAGGACTCGCGCCGGCCGTTGCCCGTGGGCGCCTCGCCCATGAGCCGGGCGTTGAGGCTGTCCTGCATGTAGCCCTTGAGGATGCCGCGCTCGATGAGGACGTTGTAGCCGGTGGGGTTGCCCTCGTCGTCGACGTTCAGAGAGCCGCGCCGCCCCGGCATCGTGCCGTCGTCCACCACGGTGCACAGCGGCGAGGCGACGCGCTCGCCACGGCGGCCGGCGAAGGCCGAGGTGCCCTTGCGGTTGAAGTCCCCCTCCAGGCCGTGCCCCACCGCCTCGTGGAGGAGCACGCCGGGCCAGCCGGGACCGAGCACCACCGGCATGGTCCCCGCCGGCGCCTCCACGGCGTCGAGCTTGAGCAGCGCGAGCCGCACCGCCTCGCGGGCATAGCCGAGGGCCTGGTCGCGCTCGGTGAACACGGCATAGCCGGTGCGCCCGCCGCCGCCGGCCATGCCGCTCTCGCGGCGCTCGCCGTCCGCGGCGATCACGCTGACGTTGAGCCGCACCAGCGGGCGCACGTCCGCGGCGAGGCGGCCGTCCGAGCCGGCGACCAGGACCACGTCGTGCACCCCGGAGAGGTTGACGATGACCTGCTCCACCCGCCGGTCCTGGCGCCGGGCCTCGGCGTCGACGCTACGCAGCAGCTCGACCTTCTCGTCCGAGGTAAAGGTCTCCAGCGGGTTCACGGGCTCGTAGAGCGAGCGCCCGCTGGCCGCCTGCCACGCCTGGAGCCGCCCGCTGTCACCGCTGCGGGCGATCGCGCGGGCCGCCCGCGAGGCCTCCAGCAGGGCGGGCATGACGATCTCGTCGGAGTAGGCGAAGCCGGTCTGCTCGCCGCTCATGGCGCGCACACCCACGCCCTGGTCGAGGTTGCGGCTGCCGTCCTTGATGATGCCGTCCTCCAGCACCCACGACTCGTGGCGGCGCTGCTGGAAGTACAGGTCCGAGGCGTCCACGCCGGGGCCCATGAGCTGGCCGAAGACCCGGTCCAGGTCGGACTCGGCGAGGCCCGCGGGCGCGAGCAGGCACTCGCGCGCGAGGCCCAGGTTGCGCTCCATGACTTCGCTCGTCATCGCTTACCTCCGAATGCCGCCGGCCCGTGGCCGGCGTTGTCGTTCCCCGGCGCGGGCGGTCAGGACCGCCGCGCCGCGTAGGCTGCCGGACGCCGGTGCTCGAGGGCGGGGATACGCCGGCGCGCGGCCGCCACCGCGTCCGGGTCGAACGCCGCGGTCACCGCCCCGGGTCCCTCGCCCTCGGCGAGCACCACGCCCCAGGGATCGACCACCAGGCTGTGGCCCCAGGTCCGACGGCCGCCGGGATGGGAGCCGACCTGGCCGGGGGCGAGCAGCCACATGCCGTTCTCGATCGCGCGGGCGCGCACCAGCACCGTCCAGTGCGCCTGCCCCGTGGGTACGGTGAAGGCCGAGGGCAGCGCCACCAGCTCGCAGCCGGCATCCGCCAGCCACCGGAAGAGTTCCGGAAACCGGACATCGTAACAGACCGCCAGGCCCAGCCGACCGAGCGGGGTGTCGACCCAGGCCGGGCGGTCGCCGGGCTCGAAGGTCGCGGACTCGCGATACCCCTCGCCGGCACCGAGGTCCACGTCGAAGAGATGGATCTTGTCGTAGCGCGCCCGGCAGTGCCCGGTATCGTCGTACACCAGGCAGGCGGCGCGTACCCGCGCCCCGTCGTCGCCGTGCAGGGGAATGGTGCCCCCCACCAGCCACACGCCGCTGGCCGCGGCGGTGTCGGCGAGCCAGCGCTGGATCGGGCCGTCCCCGGCATCCTCGGCCACGGCGAACTTCGCCTGCGCGTCGGCGCCGAGAAAGGCGAAATTCTCGGGCAGCACCACCAGCCGCGCCCCGGCCGCCGCGGCGTCGGCAACCGCCGCGGCGGCGGCGTGCAGGTTCGCGGCGACATCGTCACCGGAGTTCATCTCAACGAGCGATACTTGCGCTTTCACCGTCATTCAGCCCCCGTCCGGGCGTACTCCTGCTCTGGTTCCCCCTGTCGATCTCCAGGGGCTCGGTCTTCGGGTCGTCGAATGACCCCGTGACCCGGTAACGGTAGCGGTTCAGCCGATCGACGTCGTCACCGAACACCCGCTGGGCGAGGAAGAGGAGAACGGCCCCCGGCGGGCCACCCGCCAGGCCGCCGATCAGCGGCAGTGCGGAGGAGACGCGGGGCGTGACCGTCACCGTCTGGTCGAGACGCTGGGTGACCAGGTTCACCGGCCCGGCGATGTCGATCCGCCCCGCCGGCCCCTCCAGGAAGAACTGCTCCGGCGTGAGCACCCCATCGCTCAGGTTCAGCGCCGCCTTCACCCGGTCGACGGCGAGCCCCTCGTCGGTAACGTCCGAGAAGTCGAGCAGCAGGCGCCGCGGCAGCAGCGGCAGACTGAGCAGCCCGAGCACCCGGCCCGCCCCGGGCTCCACCGAGGGGAGCACCGCATCCTTGACCTCGAAGCCCACGCGCCCATCCATCGTGGCGACCTCCGGCTCCAGAAGCCGGCCCGGCCAGCGCAGGGTCGCATTCAGCCGCCCGGAACCGCCCTCCAGCGCCCCGGGGTAGCCGAGCCGCTCCAGCGCCGCGCCGGCATTGCTGGCCTGGACCTGGACCTTCAGGCGCACCCCATCGGCCCCGCCCTCACCGGTCACGGTCGCCTCCATTACCGGATTTTCGACATGCAGCCGGCGCAGCCGGTTCCCCGCCCCGGGGGGCGCCAGGTCGAGCTCGACGCGGCCGAAGCGGTAGTCACCCACGGTGAGATCACCGACGCGCACCTGCGCCGCCGGCAACCGCTCGACCGTCTCCCGCGGCCCGCCACCGCCCTCTCCTCCGCTGTCGACAGGAGACAGGCGGGCGCGCTCGAGGTTGACGGACAACGGATCACTCCCGTCCGTCGGCGGGATGCGGAGCTCGCCCAGCAGGTCCGGACCGCTGAACGCGACCCGCCAGCCGCGGTCCTCCGGGCGGGCGGATAGATCGACGTCGCGGGCCTGGTAGCCGTCCAGGTGCAGATGGGCGACGCGCAGCGAGACCGTCAGCGGCGACGGCAGGGCCTGGACCCCGGCCGGTGCCGCACCGGCCAGGCCGCCCGGAGCGAGGGTGTCCAGGCTGCCGGTGATACGCGTGCCGGCCTCCGGCAGGGCCGGCACGTCGCCACCACCGAGGGCAATGGCGGCGGTGGTCACGTCGGTGCCGTCCAGCGCCAGGCGCAACGCCGCGCGATCGCCCCAGACGACGGAGACCGGACCGGCGAGGCCATTCCGGCCGGCCGCCGCCTCGGCACGCAGGGCCAGGGCCCCGTCCGCGGCCTTGCCGAAGCCACCGGGCAGATCCACGGCCATGCCGCGCAGATCCGAGCGTACGCTCACGTGCATGTCCCCGTCGCGGCCGTGGGGCGGGAAACCGGGGGCGTCGAGGCTCAGGCGCCAGTCCGCCTCACCCTCCGTCCGCCCGGCGAGCGCCGGCATCCCCGGCAGCAGCTCGGCCACCCCGGCACGCCCTGCGGCGTCGATCATGATGCGCGAGCCGCGACTGTCCAGGCGGGTCTGCGCACTGCTGCGCCAGGGGGCACCGGCGAAGGTCCCGGTGAGCCCGTCCCAGGCGAGGCCGCGCTCGCTGAAGGCAATACGCCCGGCAACGCCGGTCAGCCGGTAGGGCTCGCCATCGAGCGTGACCGTCGCCCCGTCCAGGTCCACGCGGCCGTCGACATCGCCCCGCTCCACCTCCTCGAGGGGCACGTCCAGCTTCAGGGACAGCGGCACCGCCGCATCGCTGACGTGCAGGGCGTCGAACAGCGGCGGGGCGTGTGCGCCCACCGGCGAGTCGCGGAGGAAGTCCAGCATGTCCTCCGCCGGGCCGCGGCTCTCCAGCGAGAGCTGCAGCTGGGCGTGCTTGCCCAGGCGCGGGATGAGCGCCTCGCCGGAGACGAGGTGCGTGCCCTGGTAGGTCCCCGCCTCGGCGGTGACGGTCATGCGGTCGTTGAGGAAGCGCAGGTCGGCGACACCGTCGCCGATCGCCGGCCACTCGGGGTGGAAACTGAAGCGCACGCCCTCGCCGTGGACGCGCACCCGGAACAGCCCCTCGCCGTCGCGGAAGGGCATCGCCCGGAGCGGGCCGTACAGGCGCAGATCGCCGCTGGGCACGCGCCCGTCGACAAAGGCCTGGTCCAGCCAGGCGACGAGCTTGTCGTCCTTCATCACCCGCGCCGGGATGTAGTGGGAGACCCGCGAGACCACGCCGTCGCGCAGGCTGGCGCTCAGGTCGAGGAAGGGGCCGTTCTCCATGCCAAGCCACAAGGCTGCGCCGCCGGTGATCGTCCCGTCCGGCGACTCCCACGCCAGCTCGGGGACGTGGATACGCCACAGGCCGTCCTCGCGGTGGCGCCACTCGCCGCTGACGCGGGCGGCGTCCAGGGGCAGCGGCTCACGGAAGAACGCCGGCAGCCTCAGGGTGCCAGTGCCGGCCCGGAGCTGGAAGCGTCCGCCCTGGTCGGCGGCCACGAACCGCCCGCTGATCCCGCCGATACCCGGCCAGCGTCCGTTGGCGGTCAGGCCGGCGTCCTTCAGGTTGGCGCTGACGCGCCAGTCCGTCCCGGAGAGCGAGGCACGCAGGTCGGTGACCGCACCTTCCCCGGAGAGGGACTCCAGCACCTCTGACAACCGCCCGGGCAGCCCCGGCACTGAGAGCATCAGGGTGCGCAGGGGGCCGACCGCCAGTCGCGGCACGCCCAGCCGCCATTCCCCGGGATCGCGCGCCAGGGCCGCCACCGCCATGACCCCGTCGGTGTCGTCGTGACGCCAACGCCAGTCCCACAGGTCCACGCGCCAGCCGTCCCCGGCAGGCTGCCAGCGCGCCTGGCCGGTGAGGCGCTGCACGGCAACGCCGTGCAGGGTCATGTCACTGGCGCGCAGGCGGGCACGGACGTCGCTGATCCGGCCCTCCTCGCGCCATGACCACAGCTCCAGGTCCACCCGGCCACTAAGCCCCTCGGGACGCACCGCCGGCGGCAGCCAGCCGGCAAGCCGCGACAGGCGCGCGGCCCGGGCACGCACGTAGGCCACGCCCTGGCCACCATCCGCGGCACCCTGGTAAGCGATGCGGACGTCTCCCTCGACGATGCCCGGGGCCTGGCCCTCGGCGGCGACGCGCAGCTCACCGTCATCGCGCACCAGGTCGGCACTGACCCCGGTGAGGACGACATTGCGCAACCCGCCGCGGCCGATCAGGCGCACGACCCCGTCGCGCAGTGCGATCCGCGACGGCAGCGCCGCCAGTGGCAGCGACGCGGATTCCGCCGGCGCGAGCCCGCCGCCGGGCTGCTGAACCAGCGTTAGCGCGCTCCCCTCGGCAGTGATGCGGGAGGCACGCAGCGCCCCTTCGGTCAGCGAGCGCCACGGGTCGATGTCGACCGTCACCGCCGGCAGCTCCAGCCGGGTGTCACCGCCGCCGATGCGCACGTCGGTGAAGCGCAGCTCCGGGCGCCAGCCGTTCATGCGGCCGCTGACGCGCCCGACCTCGACCTCACGGCCGAGGGCCTCGCCGGCGAGGCGGGTCAGCGTGTCCTGGTAGCGGTCGACATGGCTGACGGCAAGACGCGCCCCCACCCCCGCGAGCGCGACGAGGCCGAGGACCAGGGCGAGGGTGTAGAGGACGATTCCCGTCAGACGGCGTGGCGGCGTGGTCGGCACGCGGGCGGCTCCCTCCCGGGGCAACGGCGCGCCCGGGGGCGCGCACTACATGAGGACGACGTCGAACTGCTCCTGGGTATAGAGCGGTTCGGCCTGGAACTCGATGGGCTTGCCCACGAATTCCTCCAGCTCGGCGAAGCTGTCGCTCTCCTCGTCGAGCATGAGATCCACCACCTCCTGGGCGGCGAGCACCAGCAGGCGCTGGGCGTCGAACTGCCGCGCCTCGCGCATGATCTCGCGCGCGATCTCGTAGCACACCGTCTCCGGTGTGCGCAGCGTCCCCCGCCCGCCGCAGGTGGTGCACGGCTGGCAGAGCAGGTGCTCCAGCGACTCGCGGGTGCGCTTGCGCGTCATCTCCACGAGTCCGAGCGCGGAGACCCCGCTGATCTGGCTCTTGGCGTGGTCGCGCTCCAGCGCCTTCTCCAGCGCGCGCAGCACCTGGCGGCGGTGCTCCGACTCCTCCATGTCGATGAAGTCGATGATGATGATACCGCCGAGATTGCGCAGCCGCAGCTGGCGCGCGATGGCCTGGGCCGCCTCGAGGTTGGTCTTGAAGATCGTCTCCTCGAGGGTGCGGTGGCCCACGTAGCCGCCGGTGTTCACGTCGATGGTGGTCATCGCCTCGGTCTGGTCGATGATGAGGTAACCACCGGACTTGAGATTCACCCGCCGGTCCAGCGCCTTCTGGATCTCGTCCTCGATGCTGTAGAGATCGAAGATCGGCCGCTCGCCCGGATAGTATTCGATATACGGGGCAATTTCGGGAAGGAACTGGCGCGCAAAACCGACGACCTTGTCGTAGTTCTCCCGTGAATCGATTCGCACCCGGTCGACCTGGTCGACGAGCAGATCACGCAGCGCGCGCAGCACCAGCGGCAGATCGGCATGCACCAGCGAGCCGGGCTGGGCGGCGGCGGCGCGCAGGCGGATCGAGCGCCACAGCCGGCGCAGGAAGTCGAGATCCCGGGCGAGGTCGGCCTCGTCCACACCCTCCGCGGCGGTGCGCAGGATGACGCCGGCGACGTCCTCGCCCTCCCCCTCGGCGACGAAACGCTCGCCGAGCTCACGCAGCCGGGCGCGCTCGCCGTCGTCCTCGATGCGTGCGGAGATGCCCACGGTCGGGTTGCCCGGCAGCAGCACCATGTAGCGCGAGGGCACGGTGATGTGGGTCGTCAGCCGCGCGCCCTTGGTGCCGATGGGGTCCTTGATCACCTGCACGAGCACGGACTGCTGCTCCTTGAGCAGCCGGGTGATCTCCGGCACCCGCGGCGCCTCCGCCAGGGCCTCGTCGGCATGGGCGATGTCGGAGGCATGGAGGAAGGCGGTGCGCTCCAGGCCGGCGTCGATGAACGCCGCCTGCATCCCCGGCAGCACCCGGGAAACCGCCCCCTTGTAGATGTTGCCCACCAGCCCGCGCTTGCGGGCACGCTCGATGTGCAGCTCCTGGAGCGAACCGTTCTCCACCAGCGCCACCCGCGTCTCCCGCGGGGTGATGTTCATGAGCAGTTCCTGGCTCACGGGCGGCGCCAGTTGGCCAGGTAGTCGATCCCGAACTCGCCGAGCAGATCGCCGGTCTCGAACAGCGGCAGCCCCATGACCCCGGAGTAGCTGCCGTCGATGTGCTCCACGAACACCGCGCCCCGACCCTGGATGGCATAGGCCCCGGCCTTGTCCGCCGGCTCACCGCTCGCCCAGTAGGCGTTGCGCTCGTCGTCGGCGATCGAGCGCAGGGTCACGTGGGTGACGGACAGCCGGGTCGCCTCCTCATCGGTGCCGACCAGCGCGACCCCGGTGAGCACCCGGTGACACTGCCCGGAGAGGCGTTCGAGCATGTCCATCGCCTCGGCCTCGTCCCGCGGCTTGCCGAAGACCTCGCCGTCGAGCACCACCACGGTGTCGGCCCCGAGCACGGGCCGGTCACCGGAGACATTGGCCCGTCCCGCGCGCGCCTTCTCCAGGGCCAGGCGGATGACGAAGACCTCCGGGCTCTCGCCGGGCTCCAGGGTCTCCTCCGCGTCCTGGGAGACGCTCGCGAACCGCACGCCGAGCTGCTCGAGCAGCTCGCGGCGGCGCGGGGATTGCGACGCGAGATAGATGTCTACATCAGCCTGCGGGTCCATACCCAGTCCTCTCGGGTTGTGCGCGCGGGTTCAGTCTCGATGATAGGGATGATTGCTGAGAACCGTCCAGGCGCGGTAGAGCTGCTCTGCCAGGATCACCCGCACCAGCATGTGGGGGAAGGTCAGCGCCGAAAGCGACCACACCAGCCCGGCACGCTGCCGGCACTCGCGCGCGAGCCCGTCCGCGCCGCCGATCAGGAAGGCGACGTCGTCGCCGTCCATCCGCCATTCGTCCAGGTGCGTCGCCAGCGCCGCGGTGGTCAGCGACCGCCCGCCCTCGTCCAGGGCGACGATGCGCGCCCCCTTCGCCGCGGCGAGCAGGCGTTCGCCCTCCTCCGCGGTGGCGCGGGCCGTGTCGCCGCCCCGCCGGGCGCGGCTCGCGGGGATCTCGACGATCTCCAGCGGCAGCTCCCGGGGCATGCGCCGGGTGAACTCCTCCACCCCCGTCGCCACCCAGCCGGGCATGCGCTGGCCCACGGCGGCGATGCGCAGCCTCATGCCGCGCCGTCACTCGCCCTGGCCGGCGCCGTCGGCCTCGTCCGCGTCGTCCACCGCCCAGATGTTCTCCAGGCGGTAGAAGTCACGCACGTCGGCAAGCATGACGTGCACCACGGCCTCGCCGAGATCGACCAGGATCCAGCCCGAGGTCTCATCGCCCTCCCGGCCCAGGGGATCGTGGCCCGCCTCGCGGGCGCGTTCGACCACGCGGTCGGCGATGCTCTTGAGGTGGCGGCGGGAGGAGCCGCTGGCGAAGACCATGAAGTCCGTGATCGCGGTGCGCCCGCGCACGTCTAACACGCGGACATCCTCCGCCTTCATGTCCTCCGCCGCATCCACGACCAGGTCGCGGACCGCCTCGGGTTCCATCGTCTGATTGGACATGGCCTTCTCGTTGCTCATCGTTGCGGAAACGGTGCATCGCGCCTCACGCGCCACGCACCCCTCGGTGCCCCGGAAGAGGCACTAGACCTGGGGATAACCATACCAGCCGTTCTCGGCGATCAGCCGCCATGCGGGCTCGGGCATCAGACAGCGCGCGGACTCGCCGCAGGCGAGCAGCCGGCGCACGCCGGTCGCGGAGATGTCGAGCTGGGTGACCGGCATGAACAGGATCCGCCCCGCGGGGGCGTCGCGCAGCGCCGATGCCGAATCCGCGCGGCGCGCCATCGCCCACTCGCCGAACCCGCCCCCGAGCCGCGTCGGGTGACCGGGGCGCTCCATCACCACCAGGTGGGCGTAGTCGGTGAGCGCCTCCCAGCGGTACCAGCGCGGCAGCCCGAGGAAGGCATCGCTGCCCAGCGCGAAGCACAGGGGACGCTCGCCGATTTCCTCGCGCAGGGTGCGCAGGGTGTCCACGGTGTAGGATGGACCACCGCGGTGGAGCTCGCGGTCGTCCACGCGCAGCCCCGGCATCGCCCGCACCGCCTCGGTGAGCACCTCCAGGCGCCGGTGCGGGGAGACCCGCGGCGGCGGGCGGTGGGGCGGGATGCGTCCGGGCACCAGGCGCAGCTCGGCGAGGTTGAGCGCCTCGAGCAGCTCCACCGCCGGCCGCAGGTGGCCGTAATGCACCGGGTCGAAGGTCCCCCCGAGGATGCCCAGGGGCGCGCGGCCCGGGATCATTCGCGGATGTGACCGTCGCCGAAGACCACGTACTTCTCCGTCGTAAGCCCCTCCAGCCCCACCGGTCCGCGGGCATGGAGCTTGTCGGTACTGATGCCGATCTCTGCGCCGAGCCCGTACTCGCCGCCGTCGGCGAAACGGGTCGAGGCGTTGACCATCACCGATGCCGAGTCCACCTCGCGGAGGAAGCGCTGGGCGTGGCTCCAGTGCTCGGTAACGATGGCGTCGGTGTGGTGGGAGCCGTAGCGCTCGATGTGCTCGATGGCGGCATCCAGGTCGTCGACGACGCGCACGGCGAGCACCGGCGCGAGGTATTCCGTGGCCCAGTCCTGCTCGGTTGCCCCGGCCATCGCGGGGACCGCGGCGCGGGCACGCTCGCAGCCGCGCAGTTCCACGCCGGCCTCGCCGAAACGCGCAGCCAGCCCCGGCAGCAGCGTACCGGCGACGGCCTGGTGGACCAGCAGGGTCTCCATGGTGTTGCAGGTACCGTAGCGCTGGGTCTTGGCGTTAAAGGCGACGCGGTCGGCCTTGGCGAGGTCGGCATGCTCGTCCACGTATACGTGGCAGACGCCGTCCAGGTGCTTGATCATTGGCACCGTGGCGTCGCGCATGATGCGCGCGATCAGCCCCTTGCCGCCCCGCGGCACGAGCACGTCGACGTACTCGTCCATGGTGATGAGCGCGCCCACGGCGGCGCGGTCGGTGGTGGCCACCACCTGCACCGCGGTCTCGGGCAGGCCGGCAGCGGCCAGCCCCTCGCCGATGCACGCGGCGATGGCCCGGTTGGAGTGGATCGCCTCGGAGCCGCCGCGGAGGATCACCGCGTTGCCGGACTTCAGGCACAGGCCGGCGGCGTCGGCGGTCACGTTGGGGCGCGACTCGTAGATGATGCCGACCACGCCGAGGGGCACGCGCATCCTACCCACCCGGATCCCGGAGGGCATGCTGTTGACCTCGCGCATCGCGCCTACCGGGTCCGGCAGCGCCGCGATGTGGCGCAGGCCGGCGGCCATGTCCGCGATGCGCGCGTCGGTGAGCTCCAGCCGGTCCAGGAGTGCGGCGTCCAGGCCCGCCGCCCGGCCCGCCTCCAGGTCCTTCGCGTTCTCGGCGCGCAGCTGCGGGGCCGCGGCCTCGATGGCGTCCGCGGTCGCCTGCAGGGCG
>NZ_WNXE01000010.1:28279-31344 GCF_010993615.1 Arhodomonas sp. KWT
GCCGGCGCGACCCGCACCGGCGGCCAATCGTGTCATCTCGCTGGCCAAGTGTAACAGTTCGTCCCACGGCCGGCCCCGGGCCGCGCCCTTGATCACCCGGTCGACCCGCGCGGCGTCCACCAGCAGCGCCTGCCAGCGCGAGGCGGGCACCGCCCCGGCGAGCTGCCAGAGGGGACGCTGTTCCGCCTTGCGGATGCGGTGACGCCGGAACACGGCGTCCGGCGACTCCCGGCGGCTGGCATGCGCGGCACGCAGCTCCAGCAGCACGCGCAGCATCCGCGCGAGCACGCCGAGCACCAGCACCGGCTCGTCATCCTCCTCGCGCAGGCCGTCGGTGATCCGCCACACCCGGGCGAGGTCGCCGGCGGCCACCGCCCGCGGCAGGTCGAAGGTGACGAAGCGGGCGCTGTCGCCCACCGCCTCCCGCACCTCGGCGGCACCGATGCGCCCGCCGTCGTAGAGCAGCGAAAGCTTGTCCACCTCCTGCGCGGCGGCGAGGAGATTGCCCTCGGCCCGCTCGGCGAGCAGCGCCAGCGCCTCCTCGTCCGCCTCCAGGCCCCGGGCACGCAGCCGCCGGGCGAGCCAGCCGGGAAGCTGGCCGGCGGCGACCGGCCACGCATGCACGTGGACCCCGGCACCGGCGAGGGCCTTCACCCAGGCGCTGCTGCGCTGGCGCGCGTCGATGCCGGCGGCCGCCACGACCAGCAGCGTATCCGCCGGCGGATCGCCGGCATACTCCTTGAGTGCGGCACCGCCGTCACGGCCGACCTTGCCGTCCGGGCAGCGCAGCTCCACCAGCCGGCGGCTGCTGAACAGCGACAGGCTGCGGGCGGCCTCGCGCAGACGCCCCCAGTCGAAACCGGCCTCGACCTGGAGCACCTCGCGCTCGTCGAAGCCGGCCGCGCGGGCGGCCTCGCGGATCTGCGACAGGGATTCCTCGACGAGCAGGGGCTCGTCGCCGGTGAGCAGGTACACCGGCGCGAGCCCGGCGCTCAGCTGGCGGGGGAGCTGCTCCGGGCGCAGCTCGGCCATAGTCAGGGCTGCCCCTGCTCCGGCGATGCCGCGGCCAGTCGCGCGAGCATCAGCCGGACCGCCTCCACGCGCAGGCTCTCCACCAGGCGGTTGCGGCGCGACTGCTCGGCGAGCGCGTCGTTGCCGTCGGCGCGGTAGGTGCCGTCGGTGGTGGCCACCATGGAGCGCGGCGGGGTGTCGCTGCCCGGTGTGCCGATGCGGTAGCTCAGCCGGTAGGTGAGCTCGTACTCCTCCGCCCGGCCACGGTCGTCCTTGGCGAGCACGCGGCGGTTCTGGTTCTCGGAGACGAGCTCCAGGCTCTGCTCGCCCGCGCCCTCGGCCACCATCCGGCCGCCGAGGGCGTTGAGCTCGCGGCGGACCACGCGCTCCAGCGTCGACAGGCCGTTGGGTGCGGTCACCGCGACCGCCCGTCCGGACAGTCCTTCCATGCCCGCACCGCGCAGCTGCCAGCCGCAGCCGGCAACGATCACGGCAGCCAGGCAGACGGTGAGCGCTCGGGTGAATGCACGCATCATTTCGCCACCACGTTGACCAGGCGGCCCGGGACGACGATGACCTTGCGCACCGTCTTGCCCTCGGTGAACCGCTGCACGTTCTCGTCGGCGAGCGCCGCGGACTCGATGGTGTCGTTGTCCGCGTCCGCCGCCACGTCGATACGGCTGCGCAGCTTGCCGTTGACCTGGACCACCAGCTCGACGGTCTCGCGGGTCAGGGCCGCCTCGTCCACCGCCGGCCAGGGGCGGTCGACGATGGCATCCTCGTGGCCGAGGACCTGCCACAGCCGGTGGGTGATGTGGGGCACGATGGGCGCGAGGATCAGCAGGGTGATCTCCAGCGCCTCCTGGCGCACGGCCCGGGCCCCGTCGCCGTCCGCCTGGAAACGTCCGACGTCGTTGGTCAGCTCCATCACCGCGGCGATGGCGGTGTTGAAGGTGAAACGCCGGCCCATGTCGTCGCCGGCCTTGCGCAGGGTCTCGTGGACCTTGCGGCGCATGGCGCGCTCGTCGTCGTCCAGGGCCTGCGGGTCCAGCGCCGGTGCCGGGCCCTCCGCCGCGTGGGCGGCGACGAGGTTCCACAGCCGGCGCAGAAAGCGCGACGCCCCCTCGACACCGGAGTCCGACCATTCCAGGGACTGCTCCGGCGGCGCGGCGAACATCGTGAACAGCCGCACGGTGTCGGCACCGAAGCGGTCCACCAGGGCCTGCGGGTCCACCGTGTTGCCCTTGGACTTGGACATCTTCGCGCCGTCCTTGAGCACCATGCCCTGGGTGAGCAGGTTGGTGAACGGCTCGTCCGAGTTCACCAGGCCCTCGTCGCGCATCAGCTTGTGGTAGAAGCGCGCGTAGAGCAGGTGGAGGATGGCGTGCTCGATGCCGCCGATGTACTGGTTCACCGGGGTCCAGTAGTCGGCACGCTCGTCGAGCATGGCAGTGTCGCTGTCCGCGCAGGCGAAGCGGGCGTAGTACCAGCTCGACTCCATGAAGGTGTCGAAGGTGTCGGTCTCGCGCTCGGCCTCGGCGCCACAGCGGGGGCAGGCGGTACGGTAGAACTCCGGCATGCGCTTGAGCGGCGAGCCGCCGGCCTCGATGGTGACCTCCTCGGGCAGCACCACGGGCAGGTCCTCGTCCGGCACCGGCACGTCGCCGCAGTCCGGGCAGTTGATCATGGGGATCGGCGCGCCCCAGTAGCGCTGGCGCGAGACGCCCCAGTCGCGCAGGCGGTAGTTCACCCGGCGGCGCCCGCGGCCGCCGGCCTCGAAATGCGCCGCCAGCCGCTCGAAGGCGTCGTCGGAGGACAGGCCGGTGTAGTCGCCGGAGTTCACCAGGGTCCCCCGGGCGGTGACCGCGCCCTCGCCGACGTCGCCGCCCTCGCCCTCCGGCTCGATCACCTGACGGATCGGCAGCTCGTAGGCGCGGGCGAACTCCCAGTCGCGCTGGTCGTGGGCCGGCACCGCCATGACCGCGCCGGAGCCGTACTCCATGAGCACGAAGTTGGCGACGTAGATGGGCAGCGCCTCGCCGGTGAGCGGGTGA
>NZ_WNXE01000010.1:31441-37023 GCF_010993615.1 Arhodomonas sp. KWT
GGCGGGCGCGCAGGCCGGTGTCCATGCCGCGCTTGTCCATGGTCGCCACGTCCGCCTCGGAGACCGTGGTGTGGCGGCATTCCTCGACGAAGGCGGCGAGCTCCGGGTTGCCCGCCGCCGCCTCGGCGGCCAGCGGGTGCTCGGCGGCGAGCCCCATGTAGGTGACACCGTAGAGGGTGTCCGGCCGGGTGGTGAACACGTGCAGCGGCTCGTCGTGGCCGATGACCTCGAAGGCCAGCTCCAGGCCCTCGGAGCGCCCGATCCAGTTGCGCTGCATGGTGCGCACCTGATCCGGCCAGCCCGGCATGGCGTCGAGGGCGTCGAGGAGCTCGTCGGCATAGTCGGTGATGCGCAGGAACCACTGCGGGATGGCGCGGCGCTCCACCGGCGCGCCGGATCGCCAGCCGCGGCCGTCGATGACCTGCTCGTTGGCCAGCACGGTCTGATCCACCGGGTCCCAGTTCACCGTGGCCGTCTTCTTGTAGGCCAGCCCCTTCTCGTAGAGGCGGGTGAACAGCCACTGCTCCCAGTGGTAATACGAGGGGTCGCAGGTGGCGAACTCGCGGGACCAGTCGTAACCGAAGCCCAGGCGCCGGAGCTGGCCGCGCATGTGCTCGATGTTCTCGCGGGTCCACTGCGCCGGCGGCACCCGGTTCTGCATCGCCGCGTTCTCGGCGGGCAGGCCGAAGGCGTCCCAGCCCATGGGCTGGAGGACGTTGCGGCCCTGCATGCGCTGGTAGCGGGCGACCACGTCGCCGATGGTGTAGTTGCGCACGTGCCCCATGTGCAGCTTGCCGCTGGGATAGGGGAACATGCACAGGCAGTAGTAGGTCTCCGCCCCGGGCCGCTCGACGGCCCTGAACGACTCGTGGCGCTCCCAGTACTGCTGGGCCTCGGCCTCGACCACCTCCGGCTGGTATTGCTCTTCCATTTGGGCTCGTTCGATCCAGTGGGTCTGTTCGGTTGGGCCGCCGCGACCGGCGCCCGGCTAAAGCGCAGAGGATACCGTGACCCGCGAGGGGTTTGCACCAGTCGCCGCGAACGGCATATTGACGGATCATCTCCATACGACGGCGAGGAACGCTGATGAGCGACGACAAGCACGAGCGCGAACTGCGCGGCTACGAACGCATGCTCGAACGCCTGCGCGACCGACTGGACACGGCGGAGAAGGAGCTCGGCCCGCATGTTCGCGAGGCGCTGGAGCACGCCCGCGACCGCGCCGTGGAGCTCGGCGAGCTCACCCGCGAGGAAGCGGATCGGGTGGCGGAATGGCTGCGTCGCGACCTCGAGGAGGCCGCCGACTACACCGCGCGCAACAACCGGGATCTGAGCGCCTGGCTGCACATGGACGTCCAGCTCATCGAGAACTGGCTGCTCGACCGTTTCACCTCCGTGGCGGACCGTACCCGGCTGGAATGGCTGGAGTTCCAGCAGTTCCTGGAGCGGGCCTCGGAGTATCACACCGGCGAGATCGCCGGCCCCGGGCGCCTGCGCTGCCAGGCCTGCGGCGAGCACCTGACCTTCACCCGCCCCGGCCACATCCCGCCCTGCCCCAAGTGCCGGGGCACGGTGTTCGTGCGCGCCAGCGCCGACGCCGCCTGAGCCGCCGCGGGGATCTCAGTCCGCGCGCCGGCGGGGCGCGCGGGCGAGCCCCGCGGCGAGCACCAGCACCGCCAGCACGAGTGCGACCGCCGGCACGTCGCGGTAGACGACGTAGGGCGTCTCCCCCCGGCGCGGGCGCACCGAGGCCTCCAGCACCGTGCGCTCGAACTGCGGCGCCTGCGCCCGGATCGTGCCGTCGGCGCCGATCACGGCGGTGATCCCGGTGTTGGTGGCACGCAGCATCTCCCGGCCGGTCTCCAGCGCGCGCATGCGCGCCATCTCCAGGTGCTGGTGGGGCGCGGCGGAGTCGCCGAACCAGCCGTCGTTGCTGACGTTGAGCAGGACCTGCGCCTGCGGCAGGGCATCGGCGATGAGCGGGCCGAAGGTGACCTCGTAGCACACGGAGGCGCCGATGGTGACCCCGTCGACGGTGAGCGGCGCCGGCTCGGTGCCGGCACTGAAATCCCCCAGTGGCGCACCGATGAAATCCAGCGCCCCGCCGAGCAGCCCCCGGAACGGGACGTATTCGCCGAACGGCACCAGGTGGCGCTTGAAGTAGCCGGTGGCCGGCCCCTGGCCGAGCACCACCACCGCGTTGTAGGCGCCGCCGTCCGCGCCCCTCGCGGGCACGCCCGTGACGATATGGCTGCCGGCGTCCGCCGCCTCCTCCGCCAGCGGGTCGAGGAAGTTCTCCGCCACCGCGTCGTAGAACGCGGGCACCGCCGCCTCCGGCCAGACGATCAGCGGTGTCCCGTAATGCCGGCGGCTCGCCTGTGCATAGTAGCGCAGGGTGTCGACGCGGTTGTCCACCAGCCACTTCTTGTCCTGCGGGACGTTCCCCTGAACCAGTGCGACGTCCATCGCCGGGCCCGCGGGTCGGCTCCAGTGCACGCCCCAGAGCGCGCCGCTGGCGAGATAGGCAGCGATCAGCGCCGCCGCGACGCCCAGCCGCCGCGCATCCGGGCGCAGTGCCAGCCAGGCGAGACCGCCGGCGGGGGCGCACACCAGCACACCGACGCCGTAGAGGCCCAGCACCGGGGCCAGCGCACCGGGGGGCAGGTCCACCTGGGTATAGCCGACGGCGAGCCAGGTCGCGCCGGTGAACAACCAGCTGCGCACCCACTCGACCAGCAGCCAGGCGGCGGGCAGGGCCGCCAGGGTGGTTACCCCCCGGCGCCCGGCACCCACCCAGCGGCCCAGCATCAGCGCGGCCAGGGGATAGAGCGCGAACAGCGCGATCATCAGCGGCGTCACCGCGCTGGCGGCGAGGGGGCCGCCGCCGTAGCGGCTGATGCTGATGAAGATCCAGTACACGCCGGCCCCGGCGTAGCCGAGGCCGAAGAGGTAGGCACCGAGGGCCGCACGGCGGCGCGGGGCCGCGGCGACCTGGGCGAAGGCCACCGCCAGCGCCGGCGGCACGATCCAGCCGTGGCCGTACGGGGCGAAGCCCAGCGCCATGGCGAGTCCGGCCAGCAGGGCGAGGAACGGGCCCGCCCGGCCCGTGAGCACACGTACCGGCATGGTCAGCCGGCCTGGGAGTGGTCGTCGTCCTCCACCGCGACCGCCACCGGGAAGCGACTGACGCGGAGCAGGTAGATCCGGCGGCTGTCGGCGCGCACGACCTCGAAACGGCAGCCGCCGAGCTCCAGCGCCTCGCCCCGCCGGGGGACGTGGCCGAAGCCGTTGGCCACCAGCCCGCCGACGGTGTCGAACTCCTCGTCGCTGAAGTCGGTGCCGAAGTTCTCGTTGAATTCGTCGATGGGCGTGAGCGCCTTGACCACGAACTCGCCGTCGTCGCCGCGGGAGAGGATCCAGCCGTCGTCCTCGTCGTCGTGTTCGTCGTCGATCTCGCCGACGATCTGCTCGATGACGTCCTCGATGGTCACGATGCCGGCGAGGCCGCCGTACTCGTCGACCACCACCGCCAGGTGGTTGCGGCTGTCCTGGAAGAGCTTGAGCAGCGCGTCCAGCCGCTTGCTCTCGGGGATGAACAGCGCGGGACGCAGCAGCTCGCGCAGGTTGAACTCGCGCTGGGTGTCCGGATCGAGATAGCGCAGCAGATCCTTGGCGATGAGGATGCCGATGACGTCGTCGCGGCTCTCCCCGGTCACCGGGAAGCGCGAATGCCCCGTCTCGACGATGGTGGGCATCAGGTCCCAGACCCGGTCGCTGCGCTGGAGCACCGCCACCTGGGAGCGCGGGATCATGATGTCGCGGGCCTGCAGCTCGGAGACGTGGAGCACGCCCTCGATCATCGCCAGGGCGTCGTGGTCCAGGATCTCGCGCTCGGTGGCCTGGCGCAGCACCTCGACGAGATCCTCGCGGTCGCGGGGCTCGCCGGAAAGTGCCTGGCCGATACGCTCGAGCCAGCTACGGTGATGGCCGTTGTGCGATTGGCTACTGCTGCTACTGCCTGATCGGTCCTCGTTCATCAAGCTCTCGATGGTTGCCTCGGAAAGCGCCGGATGCGTTGATTGGTTAGCGGGCCCACCGGCCGGCTAACCGATCCACGCCGGGCCCGGCTAGTCGCCTTCCGGCACCTCCACGGACTCTGCGTAGGGATCGGGGAAACCCAGGGCGGCGAGCACGGTGCGCTCCTCCGCCTCCATGAGCTCGGCCTCGTCGTCCTCGATGTGGTCGTGGCCGAGCAGATGCAGGATGCCATGGACCACCATGTGCGCCCAGTGCGCCCGCGCGGGCTTGCCCTGCTCCGCAGCCTCGCGCTCGACCACCGGCGCGCAGATCACGAGATCGCCGAGCATGGGCAGGTCCACGCCCTCGGGCAGCTCGGCGGGGAAGGAAAGGACGTTGGTCGCGTAGTCGCGGCCCCGGTAGGTGGCGTTGAGCTCGCGGCCCTCCGGCTCGTCGACGATGCGCACGCTCACCTCCGCCTCCAGCCGGCGGCCGGCCAGCGCGGCCTCGACCCAGCGTCTGAAGTCCTCGTCGTCGGGGACCTCCGCCACCGCGGAGGCGAGCTGTATGTCCGTATCGATCATCGGGGCACCCACCCTGGACCCGTTCAGTGCGCGGCCTCGCCGCCGTCACCGGAGCGGGCATCGTAGGCCTGCACGATCCGTTGTACCAGATCATGGCGCACGACGTCGCGCGCGCCGAAGAACGTGAAGCTCACCCCGGTAACGCCCCGGAGGACGTCGATGGCGTCGCGCAGCCCGGAGGTCTTGCCCGGCGGCAGGTCCACCTGGGTGACGTCGCCGGTGACCACGGCGGTGGAGCCGAAGCCAATGCGGGTGAGGAACATCTTCATCTGCTCGACGGTGGTGTTCTGGGCCTCGTCGAGGATGATGAAGGCGTTGTTGAGCGTGCGCCCGCGCATGTACGCCAGCGGGGCCACCTCGATGACGTTGCGCTCGATGAGCTTGTTCACCCGCTCGAAGCCGAGCATCTCGAAGAGCGCGTCGTAGAGCGGGCGCAGGTACGGGTCCACCTTCTGGGCGAGGTCGCCGGGCAGGAAGCCCAGCCGCTCGCCGGCCTCCACCGCCGGGCGCACCAGCACCAGGCGCTGGACCAGGTCGCGCTCCAGCGCGTCCACGGCGCAGGCCACGGCGAGGTAGGTCTTGCCCGTGCCCGCGGGGCCGACGCCGAAGTTGAGGTCGTGGGTGATGACGCTGTGCAGGTAGCGGCGCTGGTTCGGGCCGCGCCCGCGCACCTGCCCCTTGCGGGTATGGATGACCACGTCGTCGCCGGCGGCGCCCTCACTGGCCTCGGGCTCCGCGCGCGCCTCCACGTCCGCCTTCTGCAGGTAGAGGTGGACGTTCTCCGGGCTGAGCGGGCCCTCGCCGGAGGCGTCGTAGAGGGCCTGCAGCACCCGGCTCGCCGCCAGCGCGGCGCTGTCCTCGCCGATGATGCGGAAGCGGTGGCCGCGGTTGCTGATCTCCACGCCGAGCCGGCGCTCGACCTGGCGGATGTGCTCGTCGAACTGTCCGCACAGGCTCGCCAGTCGCTCGTTGTCCGGGGGG
>NZ_WNXE01000010.1:37119-39423 GCF_010993615.1 Arhodomonas sp. KWT
AGCCCGGGCTCGAGGGCCTCGTCGAAGCCGACGAACTCGCCGCGCAGGGAATTGGCCAGGGCCTCGGTGATGCGCACGCGCGCGAACCGGCCGATCAGCCGCTGCGGCCCCGGGAAGTTGACCACACGGTTGTTCTCCGTGCGCCCCGCCACCTCGCTGGCGTCCTTCTTGGAGACACCGTCGACCAGCACGGTCTCCACCGTGCCGACCATCGCCTCGCTGATGGCCCGGGCGTTGTCGTTGAGCAGGGCCTGCATGCGCTGCAGCCGCTCCTTCTTCTCCGCCATGGGCGTGGCGTCGGGGAGCTGGGCGGCCGGCGTGCCCGGGCGCTTGGAGAACACGAAGCTGAAGGACTGGTCGAAGCCCACCTGCTCGATGAGGTCCATGGTGTCCTCGAAGTCCTGGCGCATCTCGCCGGGGAAGCCGACGATGAAGTCCGATGACATCACCAGGTCCGGGCGCGCCTCGCGCAGCCGGGCGGCGAGATCGAGGAAATCGTCCCGGGTGTGGTTGCGCTTCATCAGCCGCAGGACGTTATCCGAGCCGCTCTGCACCGGCAGGTGCAGGTGGCCGACCAGCTCCGGGACCTCCGCGTAGGCCTCGATCAGCGCATCGTTGAAATCCAGCGGATGGGACGTCGTGAAGCGGATGCGGTCGATGCCGTCGATGGCGGCGATGTAGTGGATCAGCAGCGCCAGGTCCGCCGGCGTGCCGTCGTCCATGGCACCGGCGTAGCCGTTGACGTTCTGCCCCAGCAGGGTGACCTCGCGCACGCCCTGCTCGGCGAGCTCCGCGCACTCGCCGAGGATGTCCTCGAACGGGCGCGAGATCTCCTCACCGCGGGTGTAGGGCACCACGCAGAAGCTGCAGTACTTGCTGCAGCCCTCCATGATCGAGACGAAGGCGGTCGGCCCCTCGGCCCGGGGCTCGGGCAGGCGGTCGAACTTCTCGATCTCCGGGAAGCTGACGTCCACCACCGTGCGCTGCGCCCCGCCCGCGCGGTCCACCATATCCGGCAGACGGTGCAGGGTCTGGGGCCCGAAGACCATGTCCACGTAGGGCGCGCGCTCGGCGATGGCCGCGCCCTCCTGGCTCGCCACGCAGCCGCCGACGCCGATCATCAGCCCCGGGCGCTCGGCCTTGAGCGCCTTCCAGCGCCCGAGCTGCGAGAACACCTTCTCCTGCGCCTTCTCGCGCACGGAGCAGGTGTTGAGCAGGATGAGGTCCGCCTCCTCGGCGGTACGCACGCGCTCGTAGCCGCGCTCGGCACCGAGCACCTCCGCCATCTTCGCGGAGTCGTACTCGTTCATCTGACAGCCGTGGGTGTGTACGTAAACCTTGGGCGCCATAAACCTCGTCACTGAATGCGCTATGGGGACCGGCCGCGCGCGGGCGCGGGAGACAGTCCGGATGAGTATTGCCGAAGGATACTAGGTCGTCCACCGGGGGGTAAACGCATGGCGACGGGCGGACCGCCGCCGTCCCGGTTCAGGGCCGGGCCACCGGCCGGCCCACGGCGTAGTAGGTGAAGCCGTGACGCCGCAGCGCCGCCGGGTCGTAGAGGTTGCGGCCGTCGAAGATGACGGGCTCGCGCAGGCGCTCGCGGATGGCCTCGAAGTCCGGGCTGCGGAAGAGGTTCCACTCGGTGACGATCGCCAGCGCGTCGGCCCCCTCCAGCACCGCGTCCGGGTCGTCGCACAGGGTCAGCCCGGGGCGGTCGCCGTAGATCCGGCGGACCTCGTCCATCGCCTTGGGGTCGAAGGCCCGCACCGACGCCCCGGCCTCCCACAGCGACTCCATGAGCCGGCGGCTGGAGGCCTCGCGCATGTCGTCGGTGTTGGGCTTGAAGGCCAGGCCCCAGAGGGCGATGGTTCGCCCGGAGAGGTCGCCGCCGAAGTGCTCACGCAGCCGGGTGAACAGATAGCTCTTCTGGCGCTCGTTGACGTCCTCCACCGCCTGGAGCATCTGCGGCGCGTAGTCCACGTCGTAGGCGGTGCGTACCAGCGCGCGCACGTCCTTGGGGAAGCACGAGCCGCCGTAGCCGGCCCCGGGATAGATGAAGTGGTAGCCGATCCGCGGGTCCGAGCCCATGCCCACGCGCACGCGCTCGATATCCGCGCCGACGCGGTCGGCGAGGTTGGCGAGCTCGTTCATGAAGCTGATCTTGGCGGCCAGCATCGCGTTGGCGGCGTACTTGGTGAGCTCCGCGGAGCGCACGTCCATGACGATCAGGCGGTCGTGGTTGCGGTTGAAGGGCGCGTAGAGCTCGCGCATGCGCTCGCCGGCGGCGGCGTCGTCGGTACC
>NZ_WNXE01000010.1:39520-40670 GCF_010993615.1 Arhodomonas sp. KWT
CCGACGATCACCCGGTCGGGCTTCATGAAGTCCTCCACCGCGGCGCCCTCCTTGAGGAATTCCGGGTTGGAGACCACGTCGAAGCCGATCTCCTCGCCGCGCTCGGCGAGCACCGTGGAGACCGCCTCGCGCACACGGTCCGCGGTGCCCACCGGCACCGTGGACTTGTCGACGATGACCCGGTGCCCGTTCATGTGCCCGGCGATGGTCCGGGCCACGGAGAGCACGTACTGCAGGTCCGCGGAGCCGTCCTCGTCGGACGGCGTGCCCACGGCGATGAACTGGAAGCTGCCGTGGTGCACGCCGCGCTCGGCGTCGGTGGTGAACTCCAGCCGCCCGGCGGCGCGGTTGCGCGTCACCAGGGTCTCCAGACCGGGCTCGTAGATGGGCACCTCGCCGGCGTTGAGCCGGTCGACCTTGGCGGCGTCGACGTCCACGCAGACGACGTGGTTGCCCACCTCCGCGAAGCACGCGCCGGTGACCAGACCCACGTAGCCGGTGCCGAAGATGGTGATGCGCATAGCCTCTCCCGATCGGATGCTGTCCCGGAAAGCGCGCCATCATACCGGAAATGACCCAGCCACGGTGACGCCCGGGCCACGGTTTCGCCGCCTCAGCGACGAGCGCGGGCGAGGGTCTGGGACGGCGGCTCGCCGAAGCGCTCGCGGTAGCGGGCGGCGAAGCGGCCGAAGTGGGCGAAGCCCCAGGCCAGGGCGACCTCGCCGACCCGCGGCGGATCGTCCGGGTCGGCATCCGCAAGGGCGGCATGCACGCGCCGCAGACGCACCTCGCGCAGGAAGCCCATCGGGGTACAGCCGCGGTGACTGCGGAAGCCCTGTTGCAGCGCCCGGGCGCTCACCGCGCAGGCGCGGGCGACGTCCTCCAGGGGCAGCGCCTCGGCGGCATGCGCCTCGATGTACTCCTCGGCGCGGCGGACGTAGCGCGGGCACGCACCCTGCTCCGGCACGAGCAGGCGGCTGGCGACGTCGCCGGCCTGGCCGCAGACCAGCGCGGAGAGCAGCATCTGGCGCAGCTGAGCCGCCACCAGGGGATTGGCGGCGGCCGCGGGATCGGCATCCAGGCGCGCGGTGACGAAGCGCACGGTGTCCATGAGCATCCGCCCCGGGCCGGCATCCATCGGCACCGCCAA
>NZ_WNXE01000010.1:40768-47460 GCF_010993615.1 Arhodomonas sp. KWT
AGTCGAAACGCGGGACGCCCGGAGCGGCGCCACCGAGAAGCGCCTGGACGTAGCCGCTCATCACCTCCCGGCGCACCTGCACCAGCAGCTTGCCGCAGTCGCCGCTCCAGCACATGCGCACCCGTCCGGCGGGGCCGAGCAGCGTCCCCCGCCGGGGACCGGCGGAGACGCTCTCGCCGCCGCAGGTAATCTCCGCACCGCCGGCGAGCGGGAGCTGGAGGAGGTAGTACGAGCCCAGTTCGCCAGGGTCGATGGACACGGTGGCGCCGTAGCGCAGGTAGTTCACGCTCACGCCGCCGAGGTCGACGCGGTTGTGGTGGGCGTCGAGGTCCGCCGGCCCCCGCACCGGCGCCAGCCGGTGAGCGGAGAACACGCGGGCGACGCACTCCCGCGCCTCGTCGACGTCGCCCGTCTCGAACAGGCCGTAACCGGCCAGCGGCAAGGCGCCGCCCGGAGACTCGGTCATGATGCCTCTGCCTCCGCCGGCGGCCGCGAAACGGCCCCCGGCTCCTCCCCTTCGGAATCAACAACGACGCGGGGCTTTCCGCCCTTCTCCGCCCCCGTCCGCCGCTTCTTTGCGCATACCGGACAGCGGATGCGCAAAGCGGATTGTGGCCGGGCGGGGGCGCTGAAATATTTCAAACATAAAACAACGAAACGCGACGGGACGTCAACGACCCGCGAGGAGGAAGAGGCTCATGGCATCACTGGATAACAAAGTCGCCATCGTCACCGGCGGCGCCACCCGCATCGGCCGCGCCGTGGCCGCTGCACTGTGCGAGGCCGGCGCCCGCGTCACCCTCGCCGACATCGACACCGACGGCGGTGAGAGCGCGGCGCAGGCCATCGGCAACGGCGCACGCTTCATCGCCACCGACGTCACCGACGACGAGGCGATCCGCCGCTGCGTGGACACGGTGGTCTCCCGCGACGGCGGCGTGGACATCCTCGTCAACCTGGCCTGCTGCTACGTCGACGACGGCGCGGACTCGACGCGCGAGGACTGGCACACCGCCTTCGACGTCAACCTCATCGGCGCGGTCATGATGCTGCGGGCGGTGCGCCCCCACATGCGCGGGCGCGGCGGCGGCAGCGTCGTCAACTTCGGCAGCATCAGCGCCAGGGTCGCCCAGTCCGGGCGCTGGCTCTACCCCGCCACCAAGGCCGCCATGCTCCAGCTCACCCGCTCCGCCGCGGTGGATCTCGCCGGCGAGGGCATCCGCGTGAACAGCGTCTCCCCCGGCTGGACCTGGTCCAACGTCATCGAGGCGCTCGCCGGCGGCGACCGGGAAAAGGCGGACCACGTGGCCGCGGACTACCACCTGCCCGGGCGCCTGGGCGAGGCCGGGGAGGTGGCGGCGGTGGTGCGCTTCCTGTGCTCGCCGGAGGCGAGCTTCGTCACCGGCGCGGACTACGCCGTGGACGGTGGCTACACCGCGATGGGACCCGAACAGGCCGCCGCGGCCATCACCCGGCTCGGCTAGGCCGGCGAATTCCGGCCCGGCGGCGAACCGCCCGCGCCGGACACCCCGCACGCGCCACCGCCGCTCACCCCCGGGCAATCCGGTGGCGGGTGCGGACCAGAACCTGAGGAGGAGAGAACCATGCGTCGCATCATGATCATCGGCGGCGGCCAGTCCGGGCTCCAGCTCGGCATCGGCCTGCTCGACAACGGCTACGGCGTCACCATCGTCTCCAACCGCAGCGGCGAGGACATCCGCAACGGCCGCGTCACCTCCAGCCAGTGCATGTTCGACGCCGCGCTCCAGCACGAGCGCGACCTCGGGCTGAACTTCTGGGAGGAGGACTGCCCGCCGGTGGAGGGGATCTCGTTCACCGTCCCCGCCGAGAACGGCGGCGGCAAGCAGCTCGAATGGGCCGGACGGCTGGACAGTTACGCCCAGTCCGTGGACCAGCGCGTGAAGATGCCGGCGTGGATGGAGGAATTCACCCGCCGCGGCGGTGACCTGCGCATCCAGGACGCCGGCGTCGAGGACCTCGAGTCCTACGCCCGGGACTACGACCTGGTGATCGTCGCCTCCGGCAAGGGCGAGATCGGCCGGCTGTTCGAGCGCGACGCCGAACGCTCGACCTTCGACAAGCCCCAGCGCGCCCTGGCGCTGACCTACGTCCACGGCATGACCCCGCGCCCGGAGCACTCCGCGGTGTGCTTCAACCTCATCCCCGGCGTGGGCGAGTACTTCGTCTTCCCGGCGCTGACGCTCACCGGCCCGTGCGAGATCATGGTGTTCGAAGGCGTGCCGGGCGGCCCCATGGACTGCTGGGGCGACGTGGACGGCCCCCGCGGCCACCTCGAGCGCAGCCTCGAGATCCTCGACGCCTACCTCCCCTGGGAGGCCGCACGCTGCCGCAACGTCGAGCTCACCGACGACCAGGGCACCCTCGCCGGGCGCTTCCCCCCGACGGTGCGCCACCCCGTGGCCCGCCTGCCCTCCGGCGCCGCCGTGATGGGCATGGCCGACACCGTGGTGCTCAACGACCCGATCACCGGCCAGGGCTCGAACAACGCCTCCAAGTGCGCCGCCGCCTACCTCGAGGCCATCCTCGCCCGCGGCGACGCCCCCTACGACACCGACTGGATGCAGGCCACCTTCGAACACTACTGGGACTACGCCCGCTACGTCGTCGACTGGACCAACGCCCTGCTCCAGCCCCCGGCCCCGCACATGCTGCAGCTGCTCGGCGCCGCCCAGGAGAACCCGGCCCTGGCCCGGCGCATGGCCAACGGTTTCAACGACCCGCGGGACTATTTCCCCTGGTTCATGGAGGCCGGGGCCGCCGAGGCCTACCTGGACGCCCTGCAGGCGGCGTAATCCATGGCGGCCGCGCCCGCCGGGCACGGCCGCCGCGAGCCCGAGACACCGGAGGACAACGCCATGGCCAACGCCAACATCCGCATGCAGCACACCCGGCACTTCCCGCCCCCGGCCAACGAGGGACTGTCCGCCTTCGCCCGCGACCACGCCGCACCGGCGGCGGACTTCAAGGGCGGCATGCGCCGCCTCGCCGGGGCGGTGAACATCGTCGCCACCGCCCACGAGGGCGAGCGCAACGGCCTCACCGCCACCGCGGTGACCTCGCTGTCCGCCGAGCCGCCGCGGCTGCTCGCCTGCGTGAACCTCGGCGGGCGGACCTTCCAGCTCATCGCCGCGAGCCGGCGCATGTCCGTCAACGTGCTCAGCCGCGAGCAGGAGACGGTCGCCCGGCGCTTCGCCGGCATGCTCGGCGAGCCCGGCGAGAACCCCTTCGAGGCGACGGCCTGGGACGTCTCCTCCCACGGCATCCCGATGCTGCGCGGGGCGCTGGCGAGCTTCGAGTGCGTCGTCGAGGAGATGCTGGTCACCCACACCCACGCGGTTCTCATCGGCGAGGTCAAGGAGGTCGTCACCAGCGAGCCGGAGAGCCCGCTGCTGTACATGAACGGCGCCTTCGGCGCGTTCGAGTGAACCGACTGACACAATAATCACGGGGAGGAGAGAACCATGACCCACTGCAACCGCCTCGTCGCGGCCGGCCTCGCCACCGCGATCGCCGCCGCCCTGCCCGCCGCCGCCTCGGCCGACGCCACGCAGCACTATGTCCCCGGCGTGGAGGGCAGCCTGGGGGCGTCGGTGCCGCCGCCGGGCTTCTACCTGCGCACCTACGGCGTGTACTACGACTCCGACAACGTCAAGGTCGACGCCATCAGCGACAACGACGGCGAGATCCCCGGCGGCGACGACAGCGCCACGGTCCGGGCGGTGGTGCCCCGCGCGATCTGGATCACCGACAAGCAGTTCCTCGGCGCGGACTACGGCATGGAGGCCATCGCCCCGATCCTGGACAAGGACGTCGACGCCATGGGCCTGAGTGAGAGCGACAGCGGCCTCGGCGACGTCTTCCTCAGCCCGCTGATCCTCGCCTGGCACGGCGAGCGCTACGACACGGTCCTCGCCGCCGGCTACTGGACCGACGCGTTCAGCGACTACGACGACGACAACCCCGTGGCCGCGGCGGCCTCCGTGGGCCAGGGCTACTCCAACGTGATGGTCACACTCGGCGGCACCTGGTATCTCACCGCCGACCGCACCTGGGCGGTCTCGCTGCTCAACCGCTACGAGACCATGGCCTCGGAGATCGAGGGCACCGACATCGAGCCCGGCGACAACTGGGTGGCCGAGTGGGGCATCAGCCACAGCTTCAACCCCGCGCTCACCGTGGGGCTGGTGGGCTACGACAGCTGGCAGCTCACCGAGGACGACGCCCCCGCGGGCGTGCCCACGCCCAAGGACGAGGTCCATGCCGTCGGCGGCCAGGTGACCTACCGCTCGAAGTCGCTGGGCATGAGCTTCGACGCCGCGCTCTACGACGAGTACCACAGCGAGCACCGCCCCGAGGGCACCACCGCTCGGGTGATCGTCACCATCCCGTTCTGATCCACGGAACGACAGGAGGCAGCGCCGTGAGCGATACCGCCAGAGACCGCAACGCCGACTGCGTGATCGTCGGCAGCGGCATCAACTCGCTGGTCTGCGCCGCGGGGCTCGCGCGCCGGGGCCGGCGGGTGATCGTGCTCGAACGCAACGACCGCCCGGGCGGGTGCATCCGCACCGAGGAGGCCACCGTGCCGGGCTTCCACCACGACACCCTCTCCGGCTTCCACCCCCTGTTCGTCACCTCGCCGGGGTATGCCGCCCTCGGCGAGGCCCTCCACGCGCAGGGCCTGGAGTACGCGAACACGGACACGCCCACGGGCGTGATCCTGCCGGACGGCAGCCACTTCATCCTCTCGCGGGATCGCGGGCGCAACATCGAGGCGATGAACGCCCTCGCCGCCGGCGACGGCGAGCGCTTCGACGCCGCCATGAACGCGGTCGCCGCCCACGCGGACACCACGTTCACCCTGCTCGGCAGCGAGCTCAAGAGCTGGGGCGTGGCGAAGACGCTGTTCCGCCATGGCCGCCGCGAGGGCCACCGCGGGCTGATCCGCTACTTCGGCGAGAGTATGGAGAGCGCGCGCACCTGGCTGGAGCGGACCTTCGAGTCCGGGCACCTCCGTGCCTGCCTCGCCCCATGGATCCTGCACACCGGCCTGGGGCCGGACAGCGCCCTGGGCGGACACATGCTGCGGCTCATCGCCTTCACCCTGGAGGGGGCGGGCATGCCGGTGGTCCGCGGCGGCAGCGAACGCCTGGTGGACGCCTTCCGCGGCGTGGTCGAGGCCAACGGCGGGCGCTTCGTCACCGGCGCCGACGTCGACCGGGTGGTCGTCGAGGGCGGCCGCGCCCGGGGCGTGGAAACCACCGCGGGCGAACGCTACACCGCCGGGCGCGCGGTGGTGTGCAGCACCACCCCCACCCAGCTCTACGGCCGCCTGCTCCGCGACGCCGCCGTGCCGGCGCGGGTGCGCGACGATGCCGCCCGCTACCGCTACGGACGCGGGTGCATGCAGATCCACCTCGCCCTCGACGAGCCCCCGGAATGGCCGGACCCGGCCCTGCACGAGGTCGCCATGCTGCACCTCACCCCGGGGCTGGACGGGGTATCCCGCGCGGTGAACGAGGCCGAGCGGGGACTGCTGCCGGCGGAGGCCTCGGTGGTGGTCGCCCAGCCCACCGCCCTGGACCCCTCCCGCGCCCCGGAGGGCAAGTGGATCCTCTGGATTCAGCTCCAGGAGCTGCCCCGTCACATCCGCGGGGATGCCGCCGGCAGCATCCCCGCACCCGCCGACGGTGCCTGGGACGAGGCCACCCGCGAGGCCTACGCGGACCGCATCGTCGCCCGCCTCGCGGCGCACGTCCCCAACCTGGAGCGCGCCCTGCTCGGCCGCCGCGTGCTCTCCCCCGCCGACCTGGAGGCCATGAACATCAACCTCGTCGGCGGCGATCCCTACGCCGGCGACTGCCAGGCGGACCAGTTCCTGCTCTGGCGCCCGCTCAACGACGGCGACGGCCACCGCACCTGCATCCGCGGGCTGCACCACATCGGTGCCTCCACCCACCCGGGACCGGGCCTGGGCGGCGTCTCCGGCCACCTGGTGGCCGAGCGGCTCGGGTGAGGCGCGATCGTTCCAATAAAAAACACTTTGATTTAGAGTCAAAGCAATCATCGGAAATGATGGATATGCCGGGACCATGGACATCCGCCAGCTGCGCTACTTCGCCGCCATCGCCGACGCGGGGTCCATCACCCGGGCCGCGGAGCAGCTCGACGTCGCCCAGCCGGCACTGAGCCAGCACGTCCGCCAGCTCGAGGAGGAGCTCGGCACCCAGCTGCTCGTGCGCAGCGTGCGGGGCGTGCGCCTCACTGAGACCGGCACCCGGCTGCTCGGCCACGCCCGCAAGCTGCTCAGCGATTTCCAGGCCATCCGCGACGACATCCAGGACACCGAGGCCCGCCCCGCCGGACCGACCCACATCGGCATCCCCACCTCGCTGGGCATGCTGCTGAGCGTGCCCCTCGCGCTGCAGGTGCGCCGCGAGCTGCCGGAGGTCCAGCTGCGCATCGCCGAGGGCCTGTCCGGCCACACCCTGGAGTGGCTGCGCCAGGGCAACCTCGACCTGGCGCTGGTCTTCGGCGCGGAGACCGTCTCCGGGCTGGCAATGGAGCTCATCGCCACCGAGGAGCTGCACGTGGTCGGCCCGGCGGGGGACGAACGCCTCTCCGCCCTGACCAGCGGCCCGGAGGGCAAT
>NZ_WNXE01000010.1:47559-49172 GCF_010993615.1 Arhodomonas sp. KWT
GCCACCGAGGAGCTGCACGTGGTCGGCCCGGCGGGGGACGAACGCCTCTCCGCCCTGACCAGCGGCCCGGAGGGCAATCTCCCGCTGTCGGCCCTCGACGGTCTGCCGCTGATCATGCCCGGGCGCCCCCACGGCGTGCGAGAGGAGCTGGAGGCCGCGGTACGGCGGCGGGCCGTGGGCCTGGACATCGTGCTGGAGATGGACGCGCTGGAGCCGATCAAGGCGCTGGTCGCCGAAGGCGCCGGCTACACCGTGCTCTCGCCGCGCCTCGCCCGCCACGGCAGCGTGGGCGCCGGCCTGCAGACCTACCCCATCCGCGACCCGGAGATCCAGCGCAGCATCTACCTCGCCCGGGTCGCCGACCGGCCCCTGTCCATCGCCGCGCGGCACGTCCGCGACCGCCTGCGCACCCTCCTCGCCAAGCTCACCGACGGCCGGCGCTGGCGCACCGATCTCACCGTGTGACCGCACCCGGTCCGGGGGACGCCGCCTGCCCGCAGGCCACCGGCCTGCCGCACCGCGCCGGCGGCAACGCCGCACCAACATGACGGCCCACGATACTTCAGGCAGGGTTGTCTCCCGGAGAGACGCCGCCCGCCGGACACACACGGGCGGCACGACCCGCGAGCCGGCGAGAGGGGAAGACGCGTGTCCACGGTGATGATCTGCTGGGGTATGGGCGAGGGCTACGGCCATGCCAACAAGATCGCCTGCGTGACCGGCGGCCTGGAGGCCACCGGCCTCCACGTGGTCATCGCCGCCAGGGACCGGCGGCTCATGGAAGGGGTCGCGCGCCGCAGGGGGCTCGCCTGCGAGGTGGTGCAGGCACCGGTGCTGCCCGCCACCCGTTCGCCGGACGTGGCCACGGTGTTCTACTCCGATCTGCTGCTCTCCCGCGGCTACTCGGACCCGGACCGCCTCGTCGAAGCCATCGCCGGGTGGCGCGCGCTGTTCGAGCAGCATGCCCCGGACGTGATCGCCTTCGAGTACGCGCCGACGGCCATCCTCGCCGCGCGGGGCGTGGACACGCCCCGGCTCGGGTTCGGCACGGGCTTCTACTATCCCCCGGCCCCGCTGCCCCGGCTCATCCCGGAGCACATGACCGGCAGCGGGGTGGCGCATGACGCCGGCTACGACACGGCCCTGGAGTCGGTCAACCAGGCACTGCACGCGAGCGGCCTGACACCGGTCGACGGCCTCGAGGCGGTCTTCGACCCCGGGCCGGTCTTCATCACCGGCGCCCCGGAGGTCGATCACTTCGGCCACATACGCCGCGACGGCCGGTACACGGGCCCGGTCTCCGAGAACCTCTCCCCCGGATCGGCGCTCGAGTGGCCGCAGGGCAAGGGGCCGCGGATCGCCGGCTACCTCAAGGCCGGCGCCCCCGGCATCGAACGGGTGCTGCTCCGCCTCAACCGGGTCCGCGCCCGGTTCGTGCTGCACCTCTCGCCGAAGAAGGGCGAGCGCCCGGAGGCGCTGGCCCGGCGGCTGCCGCGCAGCACCAACGTCCAGATCACCCTGCGGCCCTTCGATATCGACGCCATGGCCCGGCAGGCGAGCTGCTTCGTCTGCCACGCCGGCAACGGCGCCACCATCGCGAGCCTGATGGCCGG
>NZ_WNXE01001100.1:0-536 GCF_010993615.1 Arhodomonas sp. KWT
GTCCTCGGTCCGATGCGTGCCTACGCGACCATGGCCGTGGATCACTTCGAGAAGCTCTCCGAGGTGCAGTACGACGCTGCCAAGGCGTACACCGAGTTCGGCATCCAGCAGGTCCGCTCCGCGATGGACATCAAGGATGCCTCGGACGTGCAGAGCTACTGGCAGCAGCAGCAGAAGGCCGCGGAGACCATCCGTGACCGCGTCAAGGGCGACGCGGAGAAGGTCGTAGCGCTGAACCAGGAGTTCGCCGAGAAGGCGCAGAAGGCCGTTCAGGAGAACGCCAAGACCGTCTCCCAGGCCGCCGGCACCAAGTAAGGCGCGCGCCTGACGCAGTGAACGCAAGCGCCGGTCCCCGACCGGCGCTTTTTTACCTTCCTACCCCTACCCGACGACGCTGAACCGCCCCTCCCGGATACAACCCCGCAGCGGCCGTGGTGTATCATCCTCCGCGCCACGGAGCCCGCAAGGAGTGCCGCCATGGCCCGCCCGGCCGCGCCCAGCCTCGATCCCCAGACCGTCTTCTTCCCCCTGGCCGC
>NZ_WNXE01001101.1:0-536 GCF_010993615.1 Arhodomonas sp. KWT
TCGGCGCGCTCGCGCAGCGGCGGCAGGCGCACACGCAGGCCGTTGAGGCGGTAGTAGAGGTCCGCGCGGAATGTACCTTCGGCCACGCACTGTGCGAGGTCCCGGTTCGTGGCCGCGATCAGGGCGAAATCCACGGATTCCTCGTGGCCGCCGCCCACCGGCACCACCCGCTGCTCCTGGAGCACGCGGAGAAGGCGGGTCTGCAGGGCCTGTGGCATCTCGCCGATCTCGTCGAGGAACAGGGTCCCACCGTCCGCCTCGTGCACCCGGCCCCGGGCGCCCTCGCGACGGGCGCCGGTGAATGCCCCGGGCGCATACCCGAAGAGCTCCGACTCGATCAGCCCATCGGGTATCGCGGCGCAGTTGACCACCACCAGAGGTCCACCCGCCCTTGGACCCTGATGATGGATACGGTGGGCGAGGTACTCCTTGCCCGTCCCGGTCTCGCCCTCGACGAGCACCGGAATGCCCCGGGCGTGAACCCGCAGGGCACGCGCCTCGCAGGCGGCGACGGCGTCGTCGCCGTGATGCAGCGC
>NZ_WNXE01001102.1:0-535 GCF_010993615.1 Arhodomonas sp. KWT
CCGGCGAGCTGGCGCCGATCGTGGAAAAGGCGCGGATCACTCACGCCCTGTGCGACATCCGCCTCGCCGACGAGCTGTGCGCCACCGCCGAGACCCACCCGGTGCTCGAGCACTGCGCCTTCTTCGGCGGCGGTCCCGGCACGCTGGACAATGCGCTAGAGGACCAGCCCACGACCTTCGAGGCGTGGGACAGTGCCGCCGACGAGACCTGCCTGATCGCGTTCACCTCGGGGACCACCGGCGCCCCCAAGGGCACCATGCACTTCCACCGGGACATGCTCGCGATCTGCGAGGGCTTCTCCCGGCAGATCCTGCGCCCCGATCCGGACGACCTGTTCACGGGCAGCCCGCCTATCGCCTTCACCTTCGGCCTCGGCGGGCTGGTGCTCTTCCCCCTGCACGCGGGCGCCGCCACCCTGCTGCTGGAGCGCGCCCCGCCCGCGGAACTGCTCGGCCATATCGAGCGCCATCGCGTGAGCGTGGTGTTCACCGCCCCCACGGCCTACCGCGCGATGGCCGCCGAGGCGGGACGCTT
>NZ_WNXE01001103.1:0-534 GCF_010993615.1 Arhodomonas sp. KWT
ATCTCCGCCGACTCCGGGCTCTCGTCGTCCGGCCACTGGTACTCCCAGGGCTTGAGCTGTGGCAGCCCGCCCTCGGACTCGGCGCGCTCGCGGGCCTCCGCCAGGTGCAGCCGCGAGAAGTGGGCCATCTTGCGGAACAGGTCCACCACGTCCGGATTGTTGTGGACCTCCAGCGCGTCGGCGAGCTCGTCGTAGCGCTGGGCGGCCTCGTCCTCCAGTGCGACGGCGTGGGCGAGGAACAGGGGCACAGATTCCATCACTGTTCTCCTGCGGCCAGGGCGAACTGCCCGGCGATGCGGTCGAGGTCCGCCGCTTCCGCCCGGTCGGGGGTGTAGGGCGGCGCGTCGCTGCGGTAGAGCAGGCCCTGGGTGAAGTTGTCGTCGTCCATGAGCTGGGCGAAGGCCGCACGGCGGTCCGAGGTGGTCTCGAAGCCTTCGTGGACGTGCTTCTTGTACTCCATCTGCTCGGGCCGGTAGGTGATGCAGGGGGAGAGCACCTGGATGAAGGAGAAGCCGGGGTGCTCGATGCCCTGGG
>NZ_WNXE01001104.1:0-533 GCF_010993615.1 Arhodomonas sp. KWT
CCGGCCTGGCCGTACAGCGGGTTCGCCATATGGTTGATCCAGACCTTGGCCGGATACGGATAGCCGGCGAGCGCGGAGGCCAGGTGCTCGGTCAGGATCGGCGGCGAGAAGGGATACCACGGCGCCCGCGCGGGATACGGCGACTCGCCGGCCTCGACCTTGCGGCGGTACTCGCTGGTCTTCTCGTAGGGGAAACGGCTGCGCGAGAGGAACACCCCCTTCGGCTTGACCATGCCCGGGAAGGTCTTGAGGTCATAGCGCGGCCCCCGGCCGAACTCCGGGTAGTGGCCACCGGCCAGGGCCGTGCCGCCGCGGGCGTTGAGGTTACCCACCAGGGCGTTGAGCATCATCACCGCGAAGGCGGAGTAGAAGCCGTTGCCGCTCATCAGCCCGCCGTGGGCATCCACCACCGCCTGCTTGCCGTAGCTGGTGAACGTCCGCGCCAGGGCCTCGATGGCCGCCACCGGCACCCCGCACTCCGCACTGTACTCCGCCAGCGTGAACCGCTCCGCCTCCTCGCGGAGGCGCTGCAG
>NZ_WNXE01001105.1:0-533 GCF_010993615.1 Arhodomonas sp. KWT
ATGTATCCCCATTCGCCGTCGCGGGAGACAGCGGCCAGGCCGTTGGCGAAATCCGTCGCATCGTCGAACCGCGGCTCAATCACCATCGAGCCGGACTTGTCGATGTAGCCGATGGTCGGCCGCCGCGCACCGAGGTCTCCGATCGGTGCGCGCGCCAGTCCCTCGTGGAAGGTCCCGAAACAGCTCAGGCGATCGCTCTGCCAGTTGCACAGGGTGGGCCAGTGGACGATCGCGGACTGCGCGACGCAAGAGAGAACGGCGGCAAACGCACCGATCAGGGATGCCGAAATAACACGAGACATTGTTCTTCCCTGAAAGCGATATCCGATATGCGTGAGGCCATTGCACCGGCGCGCTCCAGGGGCGAACACGCTGCATGGGGCCATGCCTCGGGAATGCATCGCGGGGAGGATACACGGGGCACGGTCCCGCATGCCATACACCGGCGTTACCGGTGCGTCGCCGGCCATCACCGCAACGGAAGACCCACGCACAATGGCCGGCGCACATACCGCGTCTGGGACCGCCCCGTC
>NZ_WNXE01001106.1:0-532 GCF_010993615.1 Arhodomonas sp. KWT
TCCAGGACCTTGTCGCGGATATTCGCCGGGATGCCCGGGCCGTTGTCCATGACCCGGATCTCCACGCGGCCGTGGCGCCGCACCCCGGTGACCAGGATCTCGCCGCCCTCGCCGCAGGCGTCCACGGCGTTGTTGAACAGGTTCACGAACACCTGCACCAGCCGCTGCATGTCCGCGCGCACCCACAGGCCCTCGTCCAGGCGGTAGCGCATGGTCATCAGCCGCGCGCGCTTGGACAGGCGCACCACCCGCTCCGCCTCCCCGACGGCGGCGGCCACGTCCACCGGTACCGGCTGGTGGCCCTCGTTGTGGCCCGCGTGGGCGTAGCTCACCAGGGTCTGGACGATGGTGTTGATGCGCTGGGCCTGGGTGAGGATGTCCTGCGCGTATTCCGGCAACTCGTCCGCCTCGACGCCGGCACGCAGCTCCTGGGCCAGGCAGGTGATGCCCGTCATCGGGTTGCCGATCTCGTGGGCGACACCCGCGGCGAGGCGGCCGATGGAGGCGAGGCGTTCGCTGTGGGTCAGCTCCT
>NZ_WNXE01001107.1:0-532 GCF_010993615.1 Arhodomonas sp. KWT
CCGAGGCCGACCTCGCGGAGGAAGTCCAGGCGGTTGCGGATCTCCGGGAGGATGTCCCGGGCGATCTCGCCCTCGCGGTCGTCCAGCGCCAGCGTGCCGAAGGTCTCGCGGGCGTCGGTCACCGATTCGCCGGTGAAGGCCGCGATGCTCCGGCCGGAGAAACGCACGGCGAGGGCGGTCGGGTTGAGGCGCCGGCCGTCGCAGGCGGGGCAGACCGCGACCTCGCCCTCGTCCACGTTCCGCCACGAGCGTTCCTCGCCGGTCTGCTCCGCGTCGAAGCCGGCAAGCACCTCGCCGGTGCCGTAGCACTCCGGGCACCAGCCGTGGCGCGAGTTGTACGAGAACAGCCGCGGATCCAGGGGCGCGAAGCTCTGGCCGCAGCCGGGGCAGGCGCGTTCCGTCGACAGCAGGGCCTCGCCGCCGTCGTGGACGACGCGCACCGTGCCGTGGCCGTAGGCGAGGGCGTGCTCCAGGGCCTCGCGGAGCCCGTCCTCGTTGCCCGGCTCGGCGTCGACCTCGGCGACCGGGAGAT
>NZ_WNXE01001108.1:0-532 GCF_010993615.1 Arhodomonas sp. KWT
CGTGCACGGCCGCGGGCCGTGTGCGACGTCCCCAATGACCGAGCCGGAATGTCGCACGCCTGCGGCGCACGACCTACCGCGCAGGCCCGCCGGTGAGGGTCACGCAGCGGAAGACCCGTGGGTCGTGCACGGCCGCGGGCCGTGTGCGACGCCTTCAATGACCGAGCCGGAATGTCGCACGCCTGCGGCGCACGACCTACGGCGCAGGCCCGCCGGTGAGGGTCACGCAGCGGAAGACCCGTGGGTCGTGCACGGCCGCGGGCCGTGTGCGACGTCCCCAATGACCGAGCCGGAATGTCGCACGCCTGCGGCGCACGACCTACCGCGCAGGCCCGCCGGTGAGGGTCACGCAGCGGAAGACCCGTGGGTCGTGCACGGCCGCGGGCCGTGTGCGACGCCTTCAATGACCGAGCCGGAATGTCGCACGCCTGCGGCGCACGACCTACAGCGCAGGCCCGCCGGTGAGGGTCACGCAGGTTGGCTGCTCATGGCAGCCAACATCCCCGCGTGCAACACCGGAAACCCCGGCCGC
>NZ_WNXE01001109.1:0-530 GCF_010993615.1 Arhodomonas sp. KWT
GAGATCCTGAACCCGGACGAAACCGAGGTCGACCCCGAGGGGGCTATCCCTCACGGGCTGAGTCGCAGCTGGAAAACCGCCGAGGGCGAGACGATCCCGAACGAAGCGCTGATGAAGGCGCGCGGCTGGGGCGAGCTCGGCAGCATGGTCTACGGGGAGTTCCTCGTCTGGCTGGAGAACTGGTTGAACCTGCCCGATGACATATCGGCGGCCGACTCGATCCCCATCACCCAGCTGGTGGGGCTGGTCCAAGACGACAACTCCCTGCCGGAAGACTTCGACGCGACGGTCAACGGGTGGCTGAAGACACTCACGCGTTACCACTTCCCGGTGCACGCCTGCGGCTACAACTGGCTGCAATCCAACGCCGACTCGGCCGATGCGCTGGCACAGCGGGTGGACGCCATTATCGACGGCTACCGCCGGGCCGGGATGTGCTGCGACAGGGTCATCCTGCTCACCCACTCCATGGGCGGACTGGTCGCCCGTTACTACTCGGAAGTCGACGGCGGCAACGCCAGCATGCTGGG
>NZ_WNXE01000110.1:0-9524 GCF_010993615.1 Arhodomonas sp. KWT
GGCCCCGCGCGCGGTGTCGCCCGGACGGCACATCGCGATCTCCAGCGCGCTCAACGACTTCTCCAGCGTCATCGCGCGCTGGATCGTCGAGGAACGCCACGCCGGTCGCGTGCTCTACGCGGGCGGCGACGACCTCATGGCGATGCTGCCCACCACGGACCTGCTGAGCGCCATGCGCGCCCTGCGGCTCGCGTACTCCGGGGACGCGGGCGCCGGCGAGGATGGTGACACCCACTGGCTCGGCTCGGGCTTCGTGCGGCGCAAGGGGCGTATACACCTGTGCATGGGTGGTCGGGCCACCGCGTCCATGGGCGCGGTGGTCGTGCACCACCAGACGCCCCTGCTCGCGGCCCTGGAGGAGCTGCGCGCCGCCGAGAAGCGCGCCAAGAACGAAGGCGGCCGCGACGCCTTCTCGCTGTCCGTGCTCAAGCGTTCCGGCGGCGCGTTGCGGCACACGGCGAGCTGGTCATCCGCCGCCGAGGACAACGCCGACGAGATGACTGTCCTGCGCGAGCTGGCGAAGGATCTGCGGGAAAACCCCGAGGCTTCACGCCGCGCGGCCTACAACGTCGAGAACTGGCTGACGGACCTGCCGGAGCCTGCATCCCTCGGCGGTGGCGATGGCGTGCGCGAATACCTGGAGGCGGTGCTGCATCACCAGTTCCAGCGCCAGGGCCTCGAGGACAAGGGGCAGCCCATCCATTCCCGCCGACTGGCCAAACTCGGCACTCGAGACCCTGTGAGCGACGAGACGCCGCAAGAGGCGAAGGCCATTCGGGAACGCATTGCGAACCTCACGGGCATCGCCGAATTCTTCGCCCGGGAGACGAGGAGTTGACCATGACCGAATACCGGTTCATCCAGCCCCTGGACGTGCTCCACCTGCGCGGTAACCGGCTGTTCGGCGACGGTGGCGGCCAGGGCCTGATGCCGCCCTGGCCGTCGGTGTTCGCCGGCGCCCTGCGCAGCCGCATGCTGGTGGACGCCGGTGTGGACCCGGCGCGATACGCAAACGGCGAGCACGACGACGCGCCAATCACCGAAGTGCTGGGCGCCCCGGACCGCCCGGGCCCTTTCACCATCGAGTCCGTCACTCTCGCCCGGCGGGACCGCGACGGGGTCGAGCCACTCCGGCCGGTACCCGCGGACGTGGAGGTATTCCTGGAGGACGAAGCGGCCGGCCCCCCGGAACCGCACCGCCTTCAACCCCGGGCGCTGCCGCCGGGCGTATCCGCGAGCCTGCCCCTGGAGCAGGCGCCGCTGCTGCGACGCGACGAACGCGGCAAGCCCCGCGGCGGCTACTGGCTCACCGCCTCCGGATGGGAACGCTACCTGCGCGGAGAAGAGCTCGCTGGAGGCGACCTGATCCACAGCGGCCGGCTCTGGGAGACCGAGCGACGGCTCGGCATCGAGCTGGACCACAACCGGCGGAGCACCGTCGAAGGGCAGCTCTACACCACCGACGCGCTGCGCCTGTGCCGTCAGCCGGAAACGGGGTTCCTGGTCGGCGTTGGCGGCGGCGGCCCGCTCCCCGCCGGCGGCGTGCTGCGCCTCGGCGGCGACGGCCGGGGCGCGGGCATCGCCACCGTCGAGCCGCCACCGGAACCGACCCCCGACCTCGCCGCCATCCAGGCCACGGGCCGCTGCCGGATCGTGCTCACCAGCCCGGGGATCTTCCCGGACGGCTGGCGGCTACCCGGGCTGTCCGCGGACGGGCTCTGGACCACTAACGGCCTGCGTGCACGGGTTACCGCCGCGAGCGTTCCCCGGGGCGGGGTCATCAGCGGCTGGGACCTGGCCAACAAACGCCCCAAGCCGGCCGTGCGCGTCGCCCCCGCCGGATCGGTGTACTGGCTGGAATTGCTGCAGGGTGACACCGGTGCCCTGCGAAAACTTGCCGAAACGGGCCTCTGGGGGCTCACCCCCGACAATGACGACCCGATGCGGCGCGCCGAAGGGTTCAACCGCTTCGCCATCGCCAACGCGTGAAGGACGATCACGATGTTCGAGAAAACTGCAGCCCTGTTCCTCTACTGCGTCAGCCCCGTGCACATGGGCGCCGGCTCCGCCACGGGCGTGATCGACAGCCCCATCCAGCGCGAGGCCCACACCGGCCACCCGAGCTTCGCCGGCTCCGGGATCAAGGGGGCCGTGCGACACGGCTTCGGCGCACTCGGCGGCGACGCCGACAAGGCCGATCAGCTGTTCGGACCGGCGCCGCGGAGCGAAAAACTCCATGCGGGTGCGGTCAGCTTCGGTGATGCGCAACTCGTGGCCTTCCCGGTCCGGGCGCGACGTCAGGGCTATGTCTACGCCACCTGCCCCATGGCCCTCTCGCGTCTCATGCGACTGCTGGCCGCCACCGGCATCAGCGCCGACTGGCCCGTCCCGGAGGTGCCCGAGGGCGACTGCCTGACGACCGCCGCGGGCAGCGAGGCTCTGGTGGGCGACGGGGGGCGCCTGCATCTGGAGGTCTTTGAATACGCGGCGCAGGCGGATTCCGGCATCGAGCGGATCGCGGACTGGCTCGCCGGGAGCGCCCTCGGCGGGGACGAGGGTCACCGGTACTTCCGCGACAAGCTGGCCCGGGACCTCGTGGTGCTGTCCGACACCGACTTCGACTACTTCAGCCGGAACGCCACGCTGGTGGAGCCGCACGTGCGTATCGACCCGCAGACGGGCACCGCCGCCGAGGGGGGGCTGTTCTACGCGGAGAACCTGCCCCCCGAGTCGCTGCTGGTTGCCCCGCTGATGGCTTCCCGGGAGCGAACCGGCGATGGCGAAATGGATGCGGCCGCGGTGATGCAGCAAATGCAAACAGCGCTTAACGGCAAGCGGTTGCTGCAGCTCGGCGGTGACGCGACTACCGGCCGCGGCCTGGTCATGACCCGGATCGTGGAGGGTGAGCAATGACGATGACCCTGGAGCAACGCCGTGCCGCCGACGCTTGGACGATCTCGCAGAGCTGTTCGCCCGAGTTCGTCAACCTGGCTAAAGCGATGCCCGCACTGATCATGAACAGCGGCCTCATGCAGACGGCCGCCTTCGTTAGTGACAAGGCCCTAAAGGCGGAGACGTCCGGGGTTCGTCGCATGGATAATCATCACTTGACACTCGGCATTGCCCTACGTCGCTGGCTGGCCGGACAGTTCCCGGAGCGTTTCGGCCGCCAGGCTGGCGAGCCGGCCGATCCCGGCTACGGGCCGTTCATGGATGCCCTGATGAACGCCGAGCCCAGGGAGTTCCAGGCCATCACCGCCGAGGCCATGGCCTGGCTCCGCTGGGTCCGGCAGATCGCACCGACCCGTCAGCAGGGGGAGGGCTGACCCATGGCTACCGCAGCGCAGCAGGGACGGGCCGCGGTACCGGCGTATCTCGGCACGGATTTCCGGGACGCCGCACCGGGTCACCGCTTCTACCTCTACCTCCGCCTCTGGAAGGCCGACTGGACCAAGATCAACGGCGGCGCCAGCGACGACCTCGTCCGGCTCACGGACGATGACCGGGCGCGCATGAAGGCCCTCGCGGAGCGCCAGCGCAGCCTCGCCGAGGAGGCCGCCGTTGACGAAAGCGCGACGGTCGTCACCGTACCGGGGACGAGCCTCGCCCCGTTCACCACCGGGCTGGGCATCGAGCACCCGCTGGAGAACGGCTTCGCCTTCCTCACCCCGTACGGACTGCCCTACCTGCCCGGCAGCTCGGTGAAGGGCGTGCTCCGCCAGGCCGCGCGCGAGCTCGACGCCGGCGGGGCGTTCGAGAACCCGGACCGGGACTGGGGCCGTGCCGAGATCGACGCCCTGTTCGGGACCGCGGGTGCGGACGACGATAGAACGGCAGGTCTGGAACGCCGCCGCGGCGCGCTGCTCTTCTGGGACGTCTTCCCCGTGTTGCCCGAGGGCGCCCACCTGCAGTGGGAGATCATGACGCCGCACCACGGCGGCTACCACCAGGACCGGTCCGGCCGGACCCCGCCGCACGACAACGCCGCGCCCGTGCCCATCCACTTCCTAACCGTGCCGCCCGGGAGCGCCTTCCGGTTCACCGTTCAGTGCAACCGGGCCCTTCTGGAAACCGCCGCCCCCGGCCTGCTGGAAGGTGACCGCTGGAGGACGGTGCTGGAGGAGCTGTTCGATCACGCCTTCACCTGGCTCGGCTTCGGCGCCAAGACCGCCGTAGGCTATGGCGAAATGGCCGTCGACGAAAAGGCGCGCCGGCACGAAGAGGAGCATCGGCGCAAGAGGGCGGAAGAAGCCCGCAAGGAGGCCGAGCGCGCCGAAATGCCCGCCGGCGAGCGGCTGGCATCCGAGATGCTGGAGGGTAAGGCGGACCCCGACCAGGCGGAATACCGCTACCTGCTGGACCGGCTCGACGCTGGCGAGGTGCCCGACGAGCATGTCCCGGCATTCGCCACCGTGGTGCGGCGATGGCTCGAGCAGCGGCGCCAGGAAGTCCGCAAACTTGGCAACAGGAGAAGGCGGCAGAGCCGGCTTTCGGAACTGGACGAGCACGAGGCCCGCCTCCGCTCGTTCCTCGGGGAGTGACGCATGCACACGCTGATTACCCTGCTCGGCCGTACGAACCGGCCCGCCGACGGCTATCAGAGGGTGGACTATCGGTTCCCCGACGGGCAGAGCCGTCGCGCGGCGTTCGTGGGCTACAGCCTGGCGGCCCACGAGAGGCCGGACCGCCTGGTCGTGCTGGGCACCGCTGGCAGCATGTGGGATCAGTTGGTCTCAGATGGCCGGAGTATCAGCCTGCCCGATGAGACGGTGGAAGGGCTGATGCAGGGCGTGGACGAGGCGGCCGCCACGCCCGCTCAGCTCGATGTGCTCGCGGCGGCGCTCACCGAGGCGCTCGGTCACGAGGTCGAGCTGCGGCTGATCCCCGAAGGGCTCGACGAGGCCGAGCAGGTCGCGCTGCTCAGCGTACTCTTGGACGCCACCGAGGGCGCCGATTCGCTCTCCCTCGACATCACCCATGGGTACCGGCACCTGCCCATGCTCATGGTGATGGCTGTTCTCTACCTTCGTGCCCGCCGCCCTGCGCTGTCGATACGCGCGATCTGGTACGCCATGCTCCACGCATCGGCGGGTAGCGCGACGCTGTACAACGTCGCAGGCCTTCTCCACTTCGCCGACTGGCTGGAAGCGCTCCAGCGCAGCGAGCTCACAGGGGACTACCGGGGGGTAGCCGCGCTCATCCCCGACCCGGCACTGGCCGACGACATAGCGCGGGGCGGATTCCTGGAAACCATCCATCAGGGTCAGCTGGCCCGAAAGCATTTCCGCAATGCACGGGCCCGCCTCCGGGAGCACCCCTTACCGGGCGCCGGCGCCCTTTTTCAGCCGCTGCTGGAGGCGCGCACGGACTGGGTCGACGAACCCCAGCTCTACCAGCGCCAACGCGGCCATGCCTTCAATGCGCTCGACCGCGGAGACCTGCTGCGGGCGGCGCTGTACGGTTTTGAGGCCTATGTCACGCGCCTGGTGCAGGAGACCGGTCCGGTGAATGCCGATCCCAACGACCGGGAGACGCGCCAGGCGGCCAAGAAGGAGTACGAAGATAATGGTCCGTCGAACCGCGACTGGAGACCGTTCAAGCGTCTACGTGCGCTGCGCAACGTTTTGACCCATGGCCACCGCGAAAAGGCGGGCGAGCTGGACGAGACGGCCCTGCACTCTCCCGAGTCGATGCGCGACACACTCGCGCAGGCGCTCGCGGAACTCCTTCCGGAGACGCGCCGCTGATGCTCCGTTTACTCCCCCTCCGGCTCACCTTCGAGCCCGAAGCTGCGGTGCGGCTGCCGGAATACCCCGGAGTCCTCTGGCGCAGTGCCTTTGGGGCCCGCCTGCGCCGGGACGCCTGCATCACCGGGGCCGCGAGCTGCGACGGGTGCCGCGTGCGCCAGCGCTGCGCCTACGGCGCCGTCTTTGAGCCGGCGCCGGCGCCGCGGGCACAGGGGCTCGCTCCCCGCTTCCGTGATCCGCCGCGTCCCTACGTGATCTCGCCGGTCCACGGTGGAGGCACGCACGGCGCCGGGCAAAGACTAGAGCTGGACTGCATCCTCGCGCAGCCGGCGCTGTCCCATCTCAAGGCGGCGGAAAGCGCTCTCTCCCGACTGGAACTACACGGGGTCCCGATGCGGGTCGCCGACGTCCGGGTCCGTCCGCCCGGCGGCCCGGACACGGTCACCCACGAGCCCGCGGTAAGTGCGAAGGGCTACGGCATCAGCACCCCGCCGGCCCCCGGAAAGGCGCGCATCGTCCTCGAGCATCCGCTGCGCCTGCAGCACGAGGGCCAGCCCGTGGGGCCGGAGCGGTTCACGCTGGAGCGCTTCGCCGGCGCACTCCTGCGGCGGATCTCGAGCCTGCACGACGCGGTCGCCGAGGTCCCGCTGGAAGCGGACTACCGCACCCTGGTCGACCACGCCCGGGACCATGTCGCGCTCCGGGACGTCCGGCTGTCGTGGCTGGACGGCGAGCGCCATTCCGCGCGCCAGAAGCGCCGGGTTCCCATCGGCGGGCTGATCGGCTGCTTCACCATCGCCGGCGAGCTGGAACCGCTCTGGCCGTGGTTGTGGGCCGGCCAGTGGACCCACGTAGGCAAGGGCGCCGTCATGGGGCTCGGCCGTTACCGTGTAGACCATTTCGGCGCATGACTACCTGGATCGTTTCCCGCCACCCCGGTGCCATCGAATGGTTAGCCCGCCGAGGTTTCGGGGCGGGGCATCATGTTGCGCACCTCGATCCGGCACGACCGGCAAAGGGCGACACGGTGGTCGGTACGCTCCCGGTGCCGCTGATAGCGAGGCTCACTGAACGGGGCGTCGACTACCTCCACCTCACTATCCCCGTGCCGGCGGAACGCCGTGGCACGGAGCTCTCCGCGGATGAGCTCGAACACCTGGGCGCCTGCCTGCAACGATTTGCCGCGAAACGCATCCCCGTGCCGTAGCGGCGCCGGAATCTTCCCATGCCCGGCCCGGTCGGCGGTGCACGGTATGTTGAATCGAACGCCATCGACCGGAGTCGCCCGTGCACCGCAAGCTCTTCCTCGCCGCCTACGACGTTCGCGATCCAAAGCGTCTTGCGAAGGCGGTCCGCGTGGTTCGCGGCTATGCCAGTGGCGGGCAGAAATCCGCCTACGAGTGCTGGTTAACCCCCCAGGAGCGTAAAGGCCTGCATAGCGAGATGGCGGCGGTTCTGGACCTATCGGAAGACGTCTTTGCCGTCATCCCGCTGGAACCCGGCAAACCACTGGCCACGCTTGGCCAGGCGGTACGCCCCGTTGACCCGGACTTCTTCTATTTCGGGTAGGGGGCAGGAGGACTGGAAGTGGGAACGCTCTACATCGATCGTCGGGGGACTCGCCTGGAGTTCGACCGCGGTGCAATGGTCGTTCGAGAGCCGGACGCGACACCGCGGTCCGTACCGCTGTCGCTCGTGGAACGTCTGGTCGTCGTGGGTGACGTTCAGCTCAGCGCGCGTCTCTTGACCCGTCTCGCCGAGAACGGCAGTGGCGTAACCATCCTGCCCGGACGGGGCGGGCGTCGGGGGACGTTCCTGAATGCCCATGGCCACGGGGACGTTGGTCGGCGAATTGGCCAATACCGTCTCGTCACGAATGTCGCACTGAAGACCGAGTGGGCGAGACGGCTGGTCTGGTTGCGCCTTGCCGGACAGCGCCGGCTGCTGAATGCGGCAATGCGTACGCGGCCTGACCTGCGACATCCCCTGGGAGGCGCCCTGAGTGATCTGCACATGGCAATGGCCGGGATCCGTTCGCAGGGGGTGGCGGCGTCGGGCCTTCGGGGCCGGGAGGGGGCGGCCACGGCAACGTTCTTCCGTGGTTACAGGACCCTTTTCCCGGCGAGCCTGTGCTTCGAGCAGCGCAATCGCAGGCCACCACGGGACCCGGTGAACGCGGCCCTTTCTCTCGCATACACGCTGGTCCACGGTGACGCCCTAAAGGCGGTGTCAGCGAATGGACTCGAGCCGACACTGGGGGTGCTCCACGAGCCGTTCTACGGCCGGGACTCCCTCGCCTGCGACCTCGCAGAGGTCGCCCGCACCCGAGCGGAACGCTTGGTCTGGCGGCTGTTCGCTGAAAGGGAACTCAGCGAGCACAATTTCGCCAGCTCGCAGAGCGGAGTGCTACTCGCCAAATCGGGGCGCGAGGCGTTCTTCCGTGCGTACGAGGGCGGCGCCCGCCTCCATCGGCGCTGGTTGTTCCGGATCGCACGACACTTTGCCAGGGCCTGCCAGGATCTGTCCGACATACCGGGGGCAGCGGCCGGGGGAAATGATGCGCCGCGATGATGCGAAGACCGTGTACGTCGACGCCGATTCGACCGAGGTCAGGCTGGACAGTGGTGCGCTTCGCATGGATACACCGGACTCGGCGCCTGCTTACATCCCGTTGAGCCGTGTCGGACGGGTCGTGGTTCGTGGCAGCGATCGCGGCCTGCTCGAGGCGTGCCTCGCAATAGTGGCCCGGGGAGGAGTCGTCCATTTCGAGGGCCGTGACGGCGGCATGCGCGCGATAATGCAGCATGCCAATCCCGCCGAAAACCGATCGGCCCGTGAACTTGCCGGTATCATCGAGCAACACGGTGGCCTTGGTCCGTTTCATTGGTGGCAGGACGCCCAGCGTCGCCACGCCTGGAGCGTCGTGTTTCGGCGCACTTTGAGGGGGGATTTCGAGCGTGGTTACGACCGGCTTATGACCTACCTCGGGGTGATGGTGCCCGGCGTACCGGTCGAGCAGGAACGTCACCGCCTGGATGGTAAGCTCCACGCCTGGATTCAGGCGGAACTCGCCCGCCAGGGACTCCAGCCGGTCGTCCGCGCCCTCGCGGAGCACGGCGGCGATCTGCTCCGGACGCTGCATCAGTGCCTCTCGTTGACGAGTTGTTGGGCCTATGTCCGCTGGAGGCGCGAGCAGCCTCGGCACGTGACGGACCGGGAGCTGACCCGTTTTTTCGAGTTACGTACGGTCGCCGCGCTACCGAGGCAGCTGGACCGCCACTTACGCGCCCTCGCCCACGAGTACCACAGCAGCTGGAATCGTATTGAAGGCGCCTCCGGACAGGAGTGAGCGATGGGCGACGACCGGAGTGGCAATTACCTGGTGTGTTACGACATTCGTGACCCGAAGCGTCTGCGAAGAGTTCATCGCTGTATGCGTGGTTGGGGGCTGCCATTGCAGTACAGCGTGTTCTACTGCCGGCTTACGCCCGCCCTGAGAAAAGCGCTGATCGCCGAGCTGCGCGAGCGTATCGACGACCGCGCAGATGACGTCCGTATCTATAGCATGCAGTCTAGGGGGACGATACACTTTCAGGGTCGGAGTCCACTACCAGAGGGGTTGAATATCAGTGGCTTGCGGCTGCAACGAGATGAGAGCGGTTCTCAACTCTGAGCAGAGGGCTGGTTGTTCCAACCCCGTCTGCAAGACTCTGATCAATAAGCGTTTTATAGAGCCAGCAGTCTGAACGGTGCCCTGTTGGAAAAGGGATTAAGACC
>NZ_WNXE01001110.1:0-529 GCF_010993615.1 Arhodomonas sp. KWT
GCCGCCAGATCGCGGACTCCGAGGCCCCGGACCCGGCACACATCGGCAGCGAGAACCGCCTGGTCATCAGCGACCTGTACACCGCCGGCGGCCTCAAGGGCCTGTCCATGGCCGTGCGCGCCGGCGAGGTGGTCGGCCTCGGCGGGCTCGCCGGCTCGGGGGTCGAGGAGATCGGCCGGGCCCTGTACGGCCTGCACCCGGTCACCCGCGGCGAGATCGAGCTGCTCGGCCGCCCGTTCCGGCCGCGGGACCTGCGCCCGCACCGCCTGGCGCGCCAGGGCATCTTCTACCTGCCCGGCGACCGCCAGGCCGAGGGCATCGTCGACGTGCGCCCGGTCTCGGAGAACGCGACCCTCTCCTCGCTGGACGCGCTCGGCCGGATGGGTTTCCTCCACCGCCTCAACGAGCGCCGCACCGTGGCGGACTACGTGCAGCGCCTGCGCGTGAGCACCCCCTCCGCGGCCCAGCCCATCAAGCTGCTCTCGGGGGGCAACCAGCAGAAGGTGCTGTTCGCCCGCGGCATGCTCAC
>NZ_WNXE01001111.1:0-529 GCF_010993615.1 Arhodomonas sp. KWT
CTGCCCGCCACCGCGGAGCAGCCGGCCATCACGGAATGCGCCCCCACGTGGCAGTTGTGCGCCACCTGCACGAGGTTGTCGATCTTCACGCCCTCGGCGATGACGGTGTCATCCAGCGCGCCGCGATCGACGGTGGAGTTGGCGCCGATCTCGACGTCGTCGCCGAGGATCACCCGCCCCAACTGGGGCACCTTTTCCCAGCGCTCGCCGTCGCGGGCGAAGCCGAAGCCGTCGGCGCCGATCACCGCGCCGCCGTGCACGATCACGCGATCACCGAGGCGGCAGTCAGGGTAGATCACCGCCGCCGACATGATCCGGCAGTCCGCGCCGAGCACACTGGCCGCGCCGACCACGGCGTTCGCCGCGATCACGCAACGCGGCCCGATCACGGCGCCCGCCTCCACCACCGCACCGGCGGCGACATGGGCGCTGGCGTCCACCTGTGCCTCCGGCGCCACGCAGGCCTGCGGATGGATGCCCGCCGGCCGTTCGCGCTCGGGGTGCAGCAGCCGCGCCGCCCGCGCGAACA
>NZ_WNXE01001112.1:0-529 GCF_010993615.1 Arhodomonas sp. KWT
GTGAGCATGCCGCGGGCGAACAGCACCTTCTGCTGGTTGCCCCCCGAGAGCAGCTTGATGGGCTGGGCCGCGGAGGGTGTGCTCACGCGCAGGCGCTGCACGTAGTCCGCCACGGTGCGGCGTTCGTTGAGGCGGTGGAGGAAGCCCATCCGGCCGAGTGCGTCCAGTGAGGACAGGGTCGCGTTCTCCGAGACCGGGCGCACGTCGACGATGCCCTCGGACTGGCGGTCGCCGGGCAGGTAGAAGATGCCCTGGCGTGCGAGGCGGTGCGGACGCAGGTCCCGGGGCCGGAACGGGCGGCCGAGCAGCTCGATCTCGCCGCGGGTGACCGGGTGCAGGCCGTAGAGCGCCCGGCCGATCTCCTCGACCCCGGAACCGGCGAGCCCGCCGAGGCCGACCACCTCACCGGCGCGCACGGCCATGGACAGGCCCTTGAGGCCGCCGGCGGTGTGCAGGTCGCTGATGACCAGGCGGTTCTCGCTGCCGATGTGTGCCGGGTCCGGGGCCTCGGAGTCCGCGATCTGGCGGC
>NZ_WNXE01001113.1:0-528 GCF_010993615.1 Arhodomonas sp. KWT
AGGTGCTCGTCACCGCCGCCGGCGGCAATGATCGCCAGGCCGCTGTCCTCGCTGGGGCCGGCGACCACGCCGTGGAGAGTGAGGTCGAGCTGCGTCGGCGGTGCCTCGCGGGCCGGTGTGGGGGTGTCGTTATCCGCGGTGCGCCCGAACAGGTGGGCGGCGACGATGGGGGCGGTGTCCGGGGCCTCCTCGGCCGCATCGCCGGGCGCCGACTGTGCCGCCGGCTCCGGCGGCGGGGCGGTGGTGTCGCGGGGCCAGAGCTGCCAGCCGAGCAGCACCGCTTCCGCCCCGAGCAGGATCACGGCCGCCGCCGTGACGGCGACAGCGAGTGCGGATTCGACCCGGGAGCCGGGCTCGGTGAGGACGCTGGGCAGTGACATCACGCCGTTGGTGGCTCCACGCTCGTGGACGGGCGGTTATCCCGGTATCCGGTGGCGGGCTGGAACGCCGCCGCTGCGGCGTTGACACCCGCTTTGGGGGAGGCTAAGGTTACGACCGATATCGGCACCGTGTGCCTCCCTCACTGCT
>NZ_WNXE01001114.1:0-527 GCF_010993615.1 Arhodomonas sp. KWT
GTTCTCGGCGCTGCGCTCGCTCGTGATCCTGTCCGTGGTGACCTACGTGCCGTTGATGTGGACCGGTGCAGGCGGCTCGCTCACCACCGGCGCCAGCTTCATCACCGTCATGCTGGTGATCGGGGTCATCGGCAACGTCAGCGGCGGACGGCTTTCGGACCGGGTCGGGCGCCGGCCGCTGCTGATCGGCGCGATGACCGTGTCGGTGGCCATGCTCGCCGCCTTCCTGCTCGCGGACGGCGTGTGGCTCTGGATCGCCCTCGGCGTGCTCGGCATCTGCCTGTTCGCCACCCTGCCGCTGGGTATCCTCATCGCCCAGGACATCCTGCCGGAGAACCGCTCCCTGGGATCGGGACTGGCACTGGGGCTGTCGAACGGCCTGGCGGCGCTGGGCGTCATGGCCCTGGGCCCGGCGGCCGCCGCCTGGGGGCCGGCGGCGCCGCTGTGGATCGCGCTGGCCGGCGGTGCGGTCACCGTGCCCCTGGCAACGGGTCTGCCGGAGCACACGCGCCAGGCCGCCTGACGGG
>NZ_WNXE01001115.1:0-525 GCF_010993615.1 Arhodomonas sp. KWT
CTCGCGGAGGGCCTCCGGCGGCAGCAGCCGGGAGTCGTGCTGGGGATCCATGACCTCGGTCCACTCCAGGTTCACGGCGCCGGGGATATGCCCACCGCGGGCCGCGCGCACGTCCTCGCCCGCGTACTCGGCGGGCGACCGCGCATCGAGGATCACGGTGTTGTCGTCGTTCACATGCTCGAGCATGAACGCCTTGTCCGCGACTACATCGGGGTTGGCGAGCGCCGCGTGATACTCGCTCGGGGGCACAGACGGCGAGGGACCGCTCTCGGTGGCATACCCGTCGGCAACCCAGGCACGCATGCCGCCGTCGAGCAGGGAGTAGTCATGGTGGCCCAGGGCGTCCAGCGTCCACAGGAACCGGGAAGCCCGCCCGTTGCCCTCGTTGTCGCAGGCGAGCACGTGGCAGTCCGAGCGCATGCCGAGCCCGGAGAGGACCCGTGACAGCGTGTCCACGTCCGCCATCAGCCCCTTGGCGTTGCCTTCCTGGCGCAGGATGTCGCTGTAGCGCAGGTGCACCGCGCC
>NZ_WNXE01001116.1:0-525 GCF_010993615.1 Arhodomonas sp. KWT
CCCGGGGAGCCGGCGGGGGCGTTCTACCTCTATGCCGACGTGAGCGCGGTCGCCCCGGACAGCGAGGCCCTGGCCCGTGCCCTGCTGGGCGAGGCCGGCGTCGCCGCGACCCCGGGGCTGGACTTCGAGTCCGCGCACCCGGGGCGGCACATGCGCTTCGCCTACACCACCGGCCTGGAGCGCCTCGCCGAGGGTGTCGAGCGCATCCGGCGCTACCTCGCCGCCGGCGGCTGAGCCGCCGGGGCGTCGCCGTACTCGCCGAGCTCGCTGCGCAGCAGCGTCGCGGCGATCACACCGGTGGGCATCGCCAGCAGGTTCAGCACCGGGATCAGGGTCATCGCCAGCAGCGCGCCGCCGAGGCCGAGGTGCAGCCAGCGCCGTCGGCGCAGCAGCGCGCGCTGATCGGCGAACGCCAGGCCGTGGTTGCCCAGCGGGTAGTCGCAGTACTCCAGCGCCATCATCCACGCGCCGAAGACCGCCCAGGCCGGTGGCGCGAGGATATTCACCACCGGGATGAAGAACAGC
>NZ_WNXE01001117.1:0-525 GCF_010993615.1 Arhodomonas sp. KWT
GGCCCCGACGTCGTTGGCGCCGTCGCTGCGCAGGTCGAGCCGGCCGCTGCCGTTCTTGGTCAGGCAGCTGGACCCGCCGACCGCGCCGGAGAGGGTGACGTCGTTGGCGCCGGTGTCGAACACGGATGTCCCGTCGGTGGCCGCGAATCGGATGTCGTGGGTCAGTGTCCCGCCGCCGAGCGCCTCCGCCGTGGCATCGCCGATGACGAGGGAGGCCGAGGCGCCGCCGAGGGCGTCGTCGCCCGAAAAGGCAAGGGTTCCGGCGTGCACCACGGTATCGCCGGTCAGGCCCGAGTTGTCTCCCGTAAGGGTGAGCGTGCCGTTGCCGCGCTTGTTGAGGGTGCCGTTGCCGCTCATGGCCCCGGAGAATGTCGAGTCGTGGCCATTGGTGTCGATGGTGCCGCCGTTGCCGGTGACGGTGAAGTCGTTGGTCACGCCGGCATCGGTGGTCACCTGCAGGGTGCCGCCGTCGAACGTCGGGTTGACCGCGTCGTTGGAGAGCTCGTCGGTGGTGTAGCTACCCTG
>NZ_WNXE01001118.1:0-525 GCF_010993615.1 Arhodomonas sp. KWT
GTTTTCTTGACGCGGCAGCGTTTTCGGGCTTCCCCCGGACGAAAGCTGTGCGGCCTGTGTACAAACTTGCGATTCCCTCCTTGACAAACCATCTGTCAAGGCACGATCGCCGTCTCCGCAGGCCCTCTTGACCGCGCGCCAGTGCACCGCGATGACGCATCCGCCCCGCAATGGGGCCTCAGCGGATCCGGCGCCCCCGGTAGACGATGGCCCCCCGGCCCGGGCTCTCCCCCTCCCCGGCCGCCGGGGAGGAGGCCGCCACCTCACCGGCCAGGGCGACCCCCCGGTAACGCCGGACGGTGTGCTCACCGTCAGCCGCCTCCGGTTCCTCCGCCGGCAGGCGTGCGTCCAGACTCGCAGCGAGCTCCTGCAACCCCGGGTCGTCCACGGAGGCGGCCAGCTCCAGCAGGGTCGGCACGAGGTCCTCGTCGCTGAGACGCGGCACGGAGAGACCGTGATCGCGCAGCCCCCGGCGCAGACGCATGGCCAGGTCGGTCATCTCCCGGTCGAGCTGTATCATCCCAT
>NZ_WNXE01001119.1:0-525 GCF_010993615.1 Arhodomonas sp. KWT
GGGCACTGCGTGGTCGCCGTGATGCACGACCTCAACCTGGCCGCCGCCCACGCCGACCACCTGGTGCTCCTGGACCACGGGCGGGTCGCCGCCCAGGGCACGCCGTGGGACGTCCTCCGGGCCGGGCAGCTCCGGCGGGTCTACCGCCAGCCCGTGTGCGTGCTGCCGCACCCCGAACGCGACTGCCCGGTGGTGGTGACCACCGGCGACGGTCCGCCGTAACCCCAAGCAATCCACCCACCCGTGCGGGCCGGAGGGCCCGGGAGTTCACAGCCATGACCGCCACCATCGACAGCGACAGAGTCACCCGGGTGCTGGCCCGGGAACACGCCGCGGCGCGTGCCCAGCGCGACGCCCGGCGCCGTGCCGGGCCGGACGCCCCGTTCGATCGCAGCGAGGCGTATCTCGCGATCGGCCCGGACCAGGGGGCGACGCTCTACATGCTCGTCCGTGCCGCCGGGGCGCGGCGGATCGTCGAATTCGGCAGCTCGTTCGGCATCTCCACGCTCTACCTCGCCGCCGCCG
>NZ_WNXE01000111.1:0-1638 GCF_010993615.1 Arhodomonas sp. KWT
GTGCTCGTGGTGGCGGTGCTCGCCGTGGCCGGGTGGTTCTGGTTCAACGACGACGGTTTCGGTGCCCTGATCGGCCGGGACCAGCCCGAGGTCGGGGCGTCGGCGCCCGCGGCGAGCGGTACGGTCGAGCAGCAGGGCGCCAACGCGACGGAAGGCTCCGGCGGGGCCGCCTCCGGTGTTGAGGGGGACGCTGTGACGGGCACAGGGAGCAGTGCGGCCTCTGCCCCGCCGGAGGACGCCGGCGTGGCGGCATCCGGTGAGCAGACCGGCATTACCGGCGCCGGCGATACCGGGACCGGAGGCGCCGGGTCGACGGGTACCGCGCCGGAGGTCGGTGACTCGGCGGCTGCGGGTGCGCCTGAAAGCGGTACGGAATCGCCGGCGGCCGCGGATACCGGCACGTCGTCCGGCACGGCGCGTGGTGCGTCCGCCGCGGACGCGGCGTCCGGGGTTGCCATGACCGGCGCAGACGCCGCTGTCGGGAACGGGGCTGCCGGCACCACGGCGGCGGCCGCTGGCGAAGAGGATGGGGGAGACGGGGCCGGCCCCGCGCCGGCGGGAAGCGACCGTCTGACCTTCGAGTTTACCGGCGAGTCCTGGATGGAGGTCACCGACGCCGCCGGCGACCGTCTGCTGTTCGGGCTGGTCGGCGGCGGCGAGACCCGCACGGTGACCGGTGAGCCGCCGTTCGAGATCGTTGTCGGCGACGTCAGCGTGGTCTCGCTGAGCCACGACGGCCAGGCTGTCCCCCTCGCGGACCGCGCCAACGGACGCGTCGCCCGTTTCACCCTGGGCGAGTCGCGCTGACCGCCGAACCCAATCATCACGGAGAACGACTTGAGCAGTAGCCTGCAGAGCCTGCGTGGCTTCGCGGACATTCTCCCCGGCGCGAGCGCGCTCTGGCGCGATGTCGAGCAGCGCCTTCGCCGGACGGTGTCCGCCTACGGTTACCAGGAGATCCGGCTGCCGGTGCTGGAGCGCACTGAGCTGTTCGCCCGCTCCATCGGCGAGATCACCGACATCGTCGAGAAGGAGATGTACACCTTCGAGGACCGCAACGGTGAGAGCCTGACCCTGCGCCCCGAGGGCACCGCCGGCTGCGTGCGAGCGGCCCTGCAGCACGGGCTGCTGCACGGCGCGCAGCCGCGGCTCTGGTACATGGGGCCGATGTTCCGCTACGAGCGCCCGCAGAAGGGGCGCTTCCGGCAGTTCCACCAGATCGGGGCGGAGGTCTTCGGCCTCGACGGCCCGGACGTGGATGCGGAGATGATCCTGATGACCGGGCGCATGCTCCGGGCCATCGGCCTTACCGACGTGCGCCTGGAGATCAACAGCCTCGGTACGCCGGAGGCGCGCCGGGCGTACCGCGAGCGCCTCCAGGCGCACCTGCGCAAGCACGAGGACGTCCTCGACGACGACGCGCGCCGGCGCCTGGAGAGCAACCCGCTGCGCGTGCTGGACAGCAAGAACCCGGCGATGCGCGAGGTCATCGCCTCGGCGCCGAGCCTGCTGGACGCGCTGGACGAGGAGTCCGAGGCGCACTTCGGGCGCCTGCGCGAGCTGCTCGACGCCGCCGGCCAGCCGTACACCGTCAACGAGCGCCTGGTTCGCGGTCTGGACTACTACAGCCGCACCGTC
>NZ_WNXE01000111.1:1736-4324 GCF_010993615.1 Arhodomonas sp. KWT
CGGATGCGGAGGCCGATGCGGCCGAAGGGGCGGCGCCCGCGGTGGACGCCTACATGGTGATCATGGGCGAGGCGCCCCGCGGTGAGGCGATGCGTCTTGCCGAGCGTCTGCGCGACCGGCTGCCGGCGCTGCGGCTGCAGCTCAACAGCGGCGGCGGCTCGTTCAAGAGCCAGTTCAAGCGAGCCGATCGCAGCGGTGCCCGGTACGCGCTGATCGTGGCCGAGGAGGAGCTGGCGGAGGGCCGGGTCGGGCTCAAGGACCTGCGCGGCGAAGGCGATCAGGTGCGGCTCGACGAGGATGCGCTGGTCGGGCAGCTCGCTGCCGTGGCGACCCGGCGTGACGACATCAACGGAGGGGGCTGACGTGGCATACACCACCGAAGAGGAACAGCTTGAGGCGCTCCGGCGCTGGTGGCACGAGAACGGCCGGGCCGTGATTGCGGGCGTGATCATCGCGGTTGCCGCGGTGGTCGGCTGGCAGCAGTGGGAGTCCTGGCAGGAGCGCAGCGCCATGGAGGCGTCGGCGCGCTACGACGCGCTCAACGAGGCGGTGGCCGAGGATCGCCCGGACGCCGTCGAGCAGGCGGTGGAGGCGCTGCGTGCAGACTCCGGCGACAGTCCCTACGCCGTTCTCGGCAGCCTGGCGGCGGCCAAGTACTTCGCCGGCCGGGGCGACCTCGAGGCGGCCCGGGCGCGGCTGGACTGGGCGCGCAACAACGCTTCCAGCGATGCCCTGCGGCAGGTCGCGCGGCTGCGTCTCGCGGAGGTTCAGCACGCCCTCGGTGACGGCAAGGGCGCCCTGGCGACCCTCGAGCCGGTGCCGGGTGGACCGTTCGCGGCCCGTTACCAGGAGCTGCGCGGCGATATCCTCGTGGCGCTGGACCGTCACGACGACGCGATCGAGGCCTATCGTGCAGCCATGGACAGCGAGCCCGGCAGCCAGCGCAGCCAGTACGTGCGGGTGAAGCTCAATGACCTCGGTGCCGAGGTCGGGGAGGCCTCATGATGTCGCGGATAGCCCGGCTTTCCCTGGCCCTCGTGCTCGGCTCGGCCCTCGTCGGTTGCGCCACGCCCGACGCCTTCGAGGCGACGGATCCGCCCGGCGGCGTGTCCGTCGCGGGCGGTCTGGAACCGGAGATGGTGTGGTCCCGCGATGTGGGCGAGGCCGGCGGTCTGCATGACCGGCTGGAGCCTGCCTACTCGGACGAGCGGATCTATGCGGCGGGCGCCGACGGCACGGTCTACGCGTTCGATGCCGAGAACGGACGGACCGAGTGGACCCAGGACCTGGGCGCCCCCCTGTCCGGCGGACCGGCGGCCGGGCACGGCCTGGTGGTGATCGGCACGCGCAAGGGCGAGGTCATCGGCCTGTCCGCCGACGACGGCGAGGTGCTCTGGCGCTCCGGGGTCACCAGCGAGGTCCTCGCGCCGGCGGCGATCGGCGACGACGTGGTCGTGGTCCGGACCAACGACGGGCGCGTGTTCGCCCTGGAGCCGGACAGCGGTGAGCGCCGCTGGCTCTACGACCGCAACGTCCCGACCCTGACCGTGCGCGGGCACAGCGCCCCGGTGATCGCCGAGGGCGGTGCCATCGTCGGTTTCGATAACGGCCGCCTGGTGGCGCTGTCGCTGAGCGAGGGCACTCCCGTCTGGGAGGCGTCCGTGGCCGTGCCCAAGGGGCAGACCGATCTGGACCGGATGATTGACATCGACGCCGATCCCCTCGTGGCGCGGGATGCGGCGTTCGCCGTGGCCTACCAGGGCCGTGTGGCCGGTGTGGCGCTCAAGAGCGGCCAGGTGGTCTGGGCCCGCGAGCTCTCCGGGAACGCCGGTCTGGCGCTCGCCGGGCGTCGTCTCATCGTGCCCGATACCGGGGGCCGTGTCTGGGCGCTCGATCCGTCCAACGGCGCTTCGCTGTGGCGCCAGGACGCCCTGTCCGGTGAGGCCCTCGCCGGCCCCGCGATCCAGGACGGGTACGTCGTGGTGGCGGGTGATGACGGTTACCTGAGCTGGCTGAACGCGGACAGCGGCGAGATCCTGGCGCGGCGACATGCCGCGGATACCCGCATCACGGTCGCCCCGCTGGTCGTGGGTCACCGGCTCTATACCCTCTCCACCGGCGGCCAGCTCCAGTCCTGGTCCCTGCCGGGCTCGTGATCGCGACGGCATGTGCCTGATCGTCGCCGCGGCGGGCCACCATCCCCGCTACCCGCTGGTGGTGGCGGCCAACCGCGACGAGTTCCACGAACGCCCCGCCGCGCCGGCGGCGTGGTGGGACGACCCGCCGGTGCTGGCGGGGCGCGACCTGCGTGCCGGCGGCACCTGGTTTGCGGTGGACCGGCGCGGCCGTTTCGCCGCGGTCACGAACTTCCGCGATCCCTCCACCGAGGCGGCGCCGCGCTCCCGCGGCGAGCTGCCCGCGGCGATGCTTGCCCACGAACGCCTCGAAGCCGGTCTCGACGCACTGGCCGGCGTCGCCGGCCAGTACGGCGGTTTCAATCTGCTCGCCGGTGACGCGCACGGCGGCGGGCTCGTGCACCTGTGCAACCGGACCGGCGAGTCACAACGGCTCGGGCCGGGGCTGTACTG
>NZ_WNXE01000111.1:4419-9487 GCF_010993615.1 Arhodomonas sp. KWT
ATGGCCTGAGCAACCACACCCTGGACACCCCCTGGCCCAAGGTCCGGCGGGCCCGTGACGGGCTGGCGGAGTTGCTGGCGGCGGACGCCGTCGACGCCGGCGTGCTTCTCGAGCTGCTTCACGATCGCCGCGGCGTTCCCGACGACGCGCTCCCGGATACCGGTGTCCCGCTGGAGTGGGAGCGCCTGCTGGCACCGGCGTTCATCGTCAGCGAGCGCTACGGGACCCGTGCCTCTAGCGTTTACATCGTCGCCGACGACGGTACCGCGACCTTCGTCGAGCGGCGTTTTGACCCGGCCGGCCGGCCGACGGGGGAGACCCGGGAGGCCTTCCGCGTCATGGGCTGACGGTCGGCGGGCCCGGCGGGCAGGTTACCCGGCGCATCGGCGCGTTCGCGTGGTCCCCCGGGCTGAATTGCGCCCCCCGGGGGCGGGTGATAGGCTCGTTGGCCTCCGTCCGGAGGGTCCCTCCGGACCCGGCCGTCGGGCTTCGCCCCGGCCGCGAGCGAAAACGCCAGCGAGCGACATTGGAGGAGTTCGACTCATGCGCATCATTCTTCTGGGCCCCCCGGGGGCGGGTAAAGGGACTCAGGCGCAGGCCCTGTGCGAGACCTACGGCATTCCGCAGATCTCCACCGGGGATATGCTGCGCGCCGCCGTCAAGGCGGGTACGCCCCTCGGCCAGGAGGCCAAGAAGGTCATGGACAGCGGCGGGCTGGTCTCCGACGAGATCATCATGGGCCTGATCAAGGAGCGCGTGGCCGAGCCGGACTGTGCCAACGGCTTCCTCTTCGACGGCTTTCCGCGCACCATCGCCCAGGCCGACGCCCTGGCGGCGGAGGGCATCCGCATCGACAACGTCGTCGAGATCCAGGTGCCGGACGAAGAGATCGTCCAGCGTATGACCGGGCGGCGCGTGCATCCCGGCTCCGGGCGGGTCTATCACGTCGAGCATAACCCGCCGAAGGCGGCGGGCCGCGACGACGAGACCGGCGAGGAGCTGGTCCAGCGCGACGACGACCGCGAGGAGACGGTCCGCAAGCGCCTGGAGGTCTACCATGAGCAGACCCGTCCGCTGGTCGACTACTATCGCGATCTCGCCGGAAAGGGCGGGCCGGATGCGCCGAAGTACGTGAGCGTGGACGGCCGCGGCAGCGTCGAGGACGTGCAGGCGCGTATCCGCGCCGAGCTCGTCGACTGAGCCCCGATAACGCGGGCGGGCTGCGTCCAGTCCCGCCCGCGTGCGTATTCCGGCCCGGCCCCGTGTCGTGCCGGACGTTCCGGCGGGGCGGCTAGTCCCCGCCCCGGCCATGACTGGCCAGCCGGCGCAGTGCGTCGGCCAGCCGTGGGTCGTCACAGCCCTCGGCGGTGGTCTCCAGCAGGCGGGCGTTCGTGCCACTCAGCCGCCGAGGCGGCGCACGACGGGTGCGCAGTCGCGGCGGCTCGACGGTGATCCGGCACGTACGGGGGCGCTGGTCGATCAGCGATGCGGCGGCCTCCAGCAGCTCCCCCTGCCGGTATCGCAGCTGGGTGGCCCAGATCGGAGAGTGTGCAACCAACGCCAGGGCATCGCGGTCCAACCCGGCGAGGCGCCACTGGCCGTGTAGCTCATCGGGCAGCACGCGCTGGAGCCGGCGTTGCCACCGGGTCGTCTCCCGGGTGCGTGCGCCGAGCCGTTCCAGCACGGTGTTGCCCCGGTGCAGGACCCCGCGCAGGACCTTCGGACGACCGTTGCCGCGCTGATCCGCCGGCATTAGTGACCCTGCTAATGGATGGATGAATACGCTATAGTAGCGCCCTGTCGCGAAGTGGACTACCGCTTTCAGCCCGCACCCATGCCAGCTCGGATGACGTCCATATGTTAGGTGCCATTACCAAGAAGGTCTTCGGCAGTCGCAATGACCGCGTAGTTCGCCGGATGCGCAAGACGGTGCAGCGCATCAACGACCTCGAGGAATCCGTCCAGAAGCTCGACGATGACGCCCTGGCCGGGCGTACCGCGGTGTTCCGCGAGCGTCTCGAGGCCGGCGAGAGCCTGGACGACCTCCTGCCCGAGGCGTTCGCCACCGTGCGCGAGACGGCCCGCCGGGTGCTCGGGATGCGCCACTTCGACGTCCAGCTCATCGGCGGCATGGTGCTCCATGAGGGCCGGATCGCCGAGATGAAGACCGGTGAGGGCAAGACCCTGGTCGCCACGCTGGCCGCCTATCTGAACGCGTTGCCGCGCACCGGGGTGCACGTGGTCACGGTCAACGACTACCTGGCCCGGCGCGACGCCGAGTGGATGGGACGGGTCTATCGCTTCCTGGGCCTGGAGGTCGGGGTCGCGGTGCCGGGAATGGACCCCGAGGACAAGCGCGCCGCCTACGCCGCGGACATCACGTACGGGACCAACAACGAATTCGGCTTCGACTACCTCCGCGACAATATGGCCCTGCGCCTCGAGGAGCGGGTCCAGCGCGGCCGCGGTTTCGCCATCGTCGACGAGGTGGACTCCATCCTCATCGACGAGGCGCGTACCCCGCTGATCATCTCCGGACAGGCGGAGCAGTCCAGCGAGCTCTACCAGCGTATCGACCAGCTCGTGCCCCGCCTCACCCGGCAGGAGGAGGAAGAGGGGCCTGGTGATTTCAGCGTCGACGAGAAGGCCCGCCAGGTCTATCTCACCGAGGACGGCCAGGAGCGCGCCGAGCAGATCCTCAAGGAGAGCGGCCTGCTCAAGGAGGACGAGAACCTCTACGACGCCCGCAACATCTCCCTCGTCCATCATCTGAATGCGGCCCTGCGGGCCCATGCAATCTTCCAGCGCGACGTCCATTACCTCGTGCGCGAAGGCCAGATCGTGATCGTCGACGAGTTCACCGGCCGCGCCATGCCGGGGCGGCGCTGGGGTGACGGCCTCCACCAGGCGGTCGAGGCGAAGGAAGGGGTCGAGATCCAGGCCGAGAACCAGACTCTCGCCTCGATCACCTTCCAGAACTACTTCCGCCTCTACGACAAGCTCTCCGGCATGACCGGTACCGCCGACACCGAGGCGTACGAGTTCCAGCACATCTACGGCCTGGAGGTGGTGGTCATCCCCACCAACAAGCCCATGGTCCGCGAGGACCACCACGACCTGGTCTATCTCAGCCAGCAGGACAAGTACGCGGCAATCCTCGAGGACATCCGGGACTGCCACCAGCGCGGGCAGCCGGTACTGGTGGGCACCACCTCCATCGAGGCCTCGGAGCTGCTCTCCCGGGAGCTGCGCAGTGCCAAGGTCCCCCACGAGGTCCTCAACGCCAAGCAGCACGAGCGCGAGGCGGGCATCATCGCCCAGGCGGGCCGCCCGGGTGCGGTGACCATCGCCACGAACATGGCCGGCCGCGGCACCGATATCGTGCTCGGCGGCAACCTCGACGCGGAGCTCGCCGAGCTCGGCGACGATACCTCCGGGGAGGCCGGGGAGCGCCAGCGCGCGGACTGGCAGGCCCGGCACGACGCCGTGATCGAGGCCGGCGGCCTGCACGTCATCGGCACCGAGCGTCATGAATCCCGGCGCATCGACAACCAGCTCCGCGGCCGTTCCGGCCGTCAGGGCGACCCGGGCTCGACCCGTTTCTATCTCTCCCTGGAGGACAGCCTCCTGCGCATCTTCGCCTCCGAGCGCGTCTCGGGGCTGATGCAGCGCCTTGGCATGGAGGAGGGCGAGGCCATCGAGAGCGGGATGGTCTCGCGGGTGATCGAGAATGCCCAGCGCAAGGTCGAGGGCCACAACTTCGACATGCGCAAGCACCTGCTGGAGTACGACGACGTCGCCAACGACCAGCGCAAGGTGGTCTATCAGCAGCGCGACGAGCTGCTGCGCTCGGAGGACATCTCCGAGACCATAGAGGCGATGCGCGGGGACGTCGTCGAGGCGGTGATCAGCGAGCACATCCGGCCGGGCAGCATCGACGAGCAGTGGGATATCGCCGGCCTCGAGGAGGCCCTCGCCGCGGAGTTCAACGCCCGGCTGCCGGTGCAGCAATGGCTCGACGAGGAGGACGACCTCCACGAGGAGACGCTGCGCGAGCGCATCCAGGAGCACATCGCCGAGCAGTACCGTGAGAAGGAGGCGGAGATCGGCAGCGAGCTCATGCGCCAGGTCGAGCAGAGCTTCCTCCTGCAGGTGCTCGATGCGCACTGGAAGGACCACCTCGCCGCCATGGACCATCTGCGCCAGGGCATCCAGCTGCGCGGCATGGCCAGCCGTGACCCCAAGCAGGAGTTCAAGCGCGAGGCCTTCGCGATGTTCCAGGAGATGCTCGAGGGCATCAAGCGCGAGACCATCAAGATCCTCAGCCACGTTCACGTGCGCTCCGAGGAGGAGGCGCGCGCCGCGGAGGAGGAGCGCCATGCCCGCGAGCAGGCGTCCATGCGGGCCCAGCATGCCGAGGCGAGCGCCATGAGTGACGCCGCCGGCGAGGACGGTGCGGCCGCCGCGGACAGCGGCGAGAGCGGGACGTTCGTGCGCGACGGCCGCAAGGTCGGGCGCAACGAGCCCTGCCCCTGCGGCTCCGGGCGCAAGTACAAGCACTGCCACGGCCGGCTGGCGGGCTGATCCGTGGCGGTCGGTAACGATGCCCTGCCGGTGCTGCATCCGGTCCCCGGCGTGCGCCTCGCCGCCACGGCCGCGGGCGTGAGCAAGCCGAACCGGCGCGACCTCGCGCTCATCGAGCTCGCGCCGGGGGGCAATGCCGCCGCGGTGTTCACGGAGAACCGCTTCCGTGCGGCACCGGTGGTGCTCGCCGCGGCAAACCTCGCGACGACCGCGCCGCGCTATCTGCTCGTCAACACGGGCAACGCCAACGCCGGCACGGGCGAACGCGGTCACGCCGATGCCCGGCGCTGCTGCGAGGCACTGGCGTCCCTGGTCGACTGCACGCCGGAGGCGGTGCTGCCGTATTCCACCGGTGTGATCGGCGAGCCGCTGCCGGTCGGACGCATCGAGGCGGGCCTGCCTGCCCTCGTGGACGGCCTGCGGGCCGACGCCTGGGGGGACGCCGCCGAGGCCATCCTCACCACCGACACCCGGCCCAAGGGGG
>NZ_WNXE01001120.1:0-525 GCF_010993615.1 Arhodomonas sp. KWT
AGGTGCTCGTCACCGCCGCCGGCGGCAATGATCGCCAGGCCGCTGTCCTCGCTGGGGCCGGCGACCACGCCGTGGAGGGTGAGGTCGAGCCGGGTCGGTGGCGCGTCGCGGGACGGCGTGGCGGCGGCGTCGCGTGCGCGCCCGAACAGGTGGGCGTCGACGACGGCGTCGGTGTCCGTGATGCCCCTGGCCGTTGCGCCGGGTGCCGACCGTGCCGCCGGTTCCGGCGGCGGGGCGGTGGTATCGCCGGGCCAGAGCTGCCAGCCGAGCAGTACCGCCTCGGCGCCGAGCAGGATCACGGCCACCGCCGCGACGGCGGCCGCGAGCGCGGTCTCGGCCCGGGAGCCGGGCCCGGCGAGGATGGGGGGGAATGACATCACGCGCTCGGTGGCTCCACGCTCGGGGACGGGCTGCTCTCGCGGTTGCCGGCGGCGGGCTGGAACGCCTTCGCTGCGGCGTTGACACCCGCTTTGGGGGAGGCTAAGGTTACGACCGATATCGGCACCGTGTGCCTCCCTCACTGCT
>NZ_WNXE01001121.1:0-524 GCF_010993615.1 Arhodomonas sp. KWT
GTGCGCGAGCGCATGCAGTCGATCCTGGTCGACACCTTCTCCGCCGAGAACGCCGAGTTCTCGGTCCAGCTCTCCGAGTCCGTGCTCGCGCGCATCCACTTCATCGTGCGCCTGGCCAAACCCGGCAAGCCGAGCTACGACCACGACGACCTCGAACGGCGCCTGGCGCACACCATGCACAGCTGGCGCGACGACCTCAGCGAGGCGATGCTGGAGTACTTCGGCGAGGCCCGCGGCAACCGCCTGCTGCAGCGCTACGGCGACGGATTCAGCGCCGCCTACCGCGAGGACACCGTGCCCCGCGCGGCGATCCACGACGTCGAGCGCCTGGAGCACATCAGCGGGCCGGACGACCTGGGGATCGTGCTCTACCGCCCGCTGGAGGCACCGCCGGAGATCCTGCGCCTGCGGCTGTTCCAGTACGAGCGCCCGATCGTGCTCTCCGATGCCCTGCCGGTGCTCGAGCACATGGGCGTGGAGGTCGTCGACGAGCGCCCCTACGAGGTACACCTGCAGCGCGGCGG
>NZ_WNXE01001122.1:0-523 GCF_010993615.1 Arhodomonas sp. KWT
CCGAATCCAGCCCGACGAGAGAGGCACAGCATCCCATGGCCACCGAACGCTACGACTACGTCATTATCGGCGCGGGTTCCGCGGGGGCGGTGCTCGCCAACCGCCTCACCGAGGACCCCGCCACCTCGGTGCTGCTCATCGAGGCGGGTCCCATGGACCACAGCCTGTTCATCCAGATGCCCTCGGCGTTCGCGCACCCCCTCGCCAACGACCGCTACAACTGGTACTACCACACCGAGCCGGACCCCTGGATGGACAACCGCGCCATGTACTGCCCCCGCGGGCGTGTGCTCGGTGGCTCCTCGTCCATCAACGGTATGGCCTACGTGCGCGGCAACGCCGGCGACTACGAGGGCTGGGCCGAGGACTTCGACCTCCCCGGCTGGCGCTACCGCCACGCCCTCGCCTACTTCAAGAAGGCCGAGGACTTCGATCAGGGCGCCAACGCCTACCACGGCAGCGGCGGTCCCCTGCACGTCACCACCGGCAGCATGGAGAACCCGCTGTACGGCGCGTTCGTCGA
>NZ_WNXE01001123.1:0-523 GCF_010993615.1 Arhodomonas sp. KWT
GGGGTCATGACCCAGTAGCCGTAACCCAGGCGGCTGGTACCGTGGACCAGGGTCTCGGCGTCGTGGAGGTAGTGCCCGGTGACGCGCACATGGCGGTAGCGCGCGTCCCCCGAGCCGATGCCCTCCCACTGCGCCGGACCGGGCGCCGCGACCGCCGGGGCGTCCGTGCGGGCCTCCACGGCGGCGATCAGGTGCCGCTTCCAGGCCAGGCGCTGGAGCTGCCAGGTCCCGAGTGCGGCGAAGCCGGCGAACAGCCCCACCGCCACGATCACCCATGCGGCCGATACCCGGGCACCGCGCGCGGGCCGGCCGCCGCGCGGCCCGGTCACCGGTGCAGCATCTCCTCCGCGCCCATCGGCGGCAGGTGCATCATGTTGGCGTTCATGTTGTGCATCACCCATAGCGCCCCGGCGAGGGTCACGCCGACGATGATCAGGGTGAACAGCATGGCCATCAGGTTCCAGCCGCCCTCGGAGCGGGAGTTCATGTGCAGGAAGTACACCATGTGCACGACGATCTGCAC
>NZ_WNXE01001124.1:0-523 GCF_010993615.1 Arhodomonas sp. KWT
GCCTCCTCGGCCGCGAGGAAGGCGACGAGGGCGGCAACCTCCTCGGGGATACCGGTTCGGGCCAGGGGGTGGATCCGGCCAATATCCCGGCGGAACGCGTCCGGGTCTGGCGTGTTCTCGATGAAATCGACGTTCAGCTCGGTATCGATCCAGCCGGGAGCAACCGCGTTACAGCGAATGCCCTCCCCACCGTGATCCACGGCGACGGCCCGGGTCAGCCCGTGCAGCCCGGCCTTGGAGGCGGAATAGGCCGCGTGCCCCGGGTTGGAGCCCAGGCCCTCTAGTGAACCCGTGTTCACGATGCTGCCACGGGCCTCACGCAGGTGCGGCAATGCGGCGCGGATCGTCAGGAAGGGTGCGGTCAGGTTCACGGCAAGCGTGCGATGCCAGTCCATCACGCTCATCGCCTCGATCCCCGCCTCCTGCATAATGCCGACGTTGTTCACCAGGACGTCGAGTCGCCCGGCACGCCGAATCACCTCGTCGACGACCCGGCCGGGCCCCTCCGGGTCCGTGAAATCGG
>NZ_WNXE01001125.1:0-522 GCF_010993615.1 Arhodomonas sp. KWT
TCGAGCAGCGGCGTGTCGCCGGCGAAATGCAGCCGGAAGAGCGCGTCCTCGCGCGCGACGACCTCCGCCTCGATCCCGCCCTCCAGCACCAGCCGTCCCCCCGGCTTCGGCGTCTTGTTCGCGCGCAGGTGCGCCAGCGCCTCGTGCTCGCCGGTCAGGCGCTCGACCAGCACCTCCACACGCCCGCCGCTCTCCTTGCAGCCATGCAGGCGCGCGGGGATGACACGGGTGTCGTTGAGTACGAGCAGATCCCCGGGTGCAAGCAGCCCCGCGATATCGGTGAACCGGCGGTCGGCAACCGCACCGGTCTCGCCGTCCAGGCAAAGCAGCCGGCTCGCGGTCCGCTCCGCCAACGGGCGGGAGGCGATCAGCTCGTCGGGCAGTTCGAAGTGGAAGTCGCTGCGATCCATTGGGGCCGTGCCGTTATCGAACAGCCGGCGATAGTATCAGGGCCGCCGCACGGCGGCGAATCCCCGCGCCCCGCCGGCGCCTTCACGGGGTGTCCGCGGCTGACGTATACTG
>NZ_WNXE01001126.1:0-521 GCF_010993615.1 Arhodomonas sp. KWT
GCTGTTCCTCGACGAGCCCACCGCCGGGCTGGATCCGGTGAGCGCCGCCGCCTTCGATTCACTGATCCGCGAGCTCCGCGACCTGCTCGGCCTCACCGTGGTGGTGGTCACCCACGATGTGGACTCGCTGTGGGAGATCGCCGACAGTATTGCCTTCATCGGCGAGGGGCGGGTGCTCGCCCGCGGCGACGCCGCCACCCTCGCCGAGTCCGACGAGCCCGCGGTGCGGGCCTATTTCTCCGGTACGCGCATGCGCCGCGGCAGGGAACGATCATGGGAAACCGCGTGAACTACACCCTGGTCGGGCTGTTCGTGGTCGGGCTCACCCTGGCCACGGTGGTCCTCGGGCTGTGGCTGGCCGACTCGCTGCAGACCGGCGAGACCCGGCGGTACTCGGTCTACCTCACCGATACCGCCTCCGGGCTCGGACGCGACTCGCCGGTAACCTACCGGGGCGTGGATGTCGGTCAGGTGCACGCCCTCGACATCGATCCCGAGCACCCGGAGCGGGTGCACGCCAT
>NZ_WNXE01001127.1:0-521 GCF_010993615.1 Arhodomonas sp. KWT
AGCATCGGCTTCCGGCGGGGGACCTACCTGCGCGGCTACATGTACGACTTCATCGAGGCCTTCGCGCCCCATCTGACCCGGGAGGTGGTCGACCGCGCGGTCGCCGCGCGCTCGCCGGAGGACCGCGCCGCCCTGAACGCCGAGCTCACCCCGCATCTGGCCAAGCGCTGAAGGGCGGGCACCGGCACTCTGCTACTCCGCGACCGGCTCCGCCTCCGTGAGCCGGAGGCACTCGGCGAGCACCGTGGTGGCGTAGCTGCCCGGCGGCAGCCGGAAGGCGACGACCAGCTCCGCCGGCCCCTCCCAGTGCCACGACAGCGCCGCCACGCGCAGCCGCAACGCCCGGCGCGCGGCGCGCATCCGCCGGGCCTCCAGGAGTGCGAGCAGGGGCGCCATGCCAGCAAGCGCGTCGGTCTCCAGTGCCGCCGCCTCGGCCTCCACGGTCGCCCCGCCGGTACCCGGTAGCGGACCGGTGGGATGGATGGTCTGCAGGGCCAGCCGGTGCACGAGCCCCGCCGCGC
>NZ_WNXE01001128.1:0-520 GCF_010993615.1 Arhodomonas sp. KWT
TCGGTGCAGATGCGGGCATCGCAGGCCATGGCGAGCTCCAGCCCGCCACCGAGGCAGACGCCGTCGATCGCCGCCACCACCGGCACCCGCAGCCCGGCGAGCCGGTCGAACACCCGCTGGGCGGTGTGCGAGACCGCCGTGGCCTCCTCGGCGCTCTCGCAGGCGCGGATCATGCCGATGTCCGCGCCGGCGATGAACGAGCCCGGCTTGGCGCTGATGAAGATCAGCCCGCGCAGGCCGCCGTCGGCGGCGATCTCGTCGAGGATATGCCCGGCGGCGTTCACGGCATCGCCGCCGAGGGTGTTCTGGCTCTGCCCGGGGCAGTCGATCCACACCCGGGCGATACCGTCGTCCCGGCGCTCCAGGCGCAGGGGGGCGGGTGTGTCCGTTGCCTGTTCCATCGTCTCCGTCATGCCGCCTCCAGCACCATCGCCGCCGCCAGTCCGCCGGCGGCGCAGGCCGTGGTCAGTGCGGTGCCGCCGCCGCGGCGGCGCAGCTCCCGCAGGGTCTGGACGATCAT
>NZ_WNXE01001129.1:0-520 GCF_010993615.1 Arhodomonas sp. KWT
GCGGGCGCTGCCGCTGCTCGGCGAGGCCCCGTTCTGGGTGGTCAACGGCGACGTGTGGACGGACTTCGACCCGGCCATGCTGCCCCGGGAGCCGGCTGGCGACGGGCACATCGTGCTCGTGGACAACCCCGGCCACCATCCGGAGGGGGACTTCGGGCTCCGCGACGGGCGGGCGGTCGAGGCGCCGCCGCGGCTGACGTTCGCGGGCATCGGCACCTACCGGCCCGGGCTGTTCCGCGGGCACGACGACGGGGCCTTCCGGCTGGCGCCGCTGCTGCGCAACGCCTCGGCGGCGGGGCGGCTCGGGGCGACCCATCACCGTGGGGCGTGGTGGGATGTCGGCACGCCGGAGCGGCTTAAGGCGCTGGACGAGTGGCTGAGCCGGCGCCGCGGCGCCTGAGCGCGCCGCCATGCCGGCTCAGTGCTGGGTGTCGGAGGGCGGCGGCGCGCTGGGGTCGGCGAGCAGCTGCTCGGCGTCCACCGGGTCGAAGTGGTAGGCCGCGTTGCAGAAGTCGCAGTG
>NZ_WNXE01000112.1:0-9481 GCF_010993615.1 Arhodomonas sp. KWT
CACCCGCCGCAGCCAGGCGCCGATGGCGTGGATTTCCTCCATGCACACGGCGTGCTGCATGGGATAGTCGTGCCACTCCACGGTGTAGCCCGCCTGTTCCAGGCGCTCGGCGGAGCGCCGCCCGAACTCGAAGGGCAGGACCGGGTCCTGACGGCCGTGGGCCATGAACACCGGGGTGTCCGCGTTGGCCGCCGGCGCCTCCGCGAGGCGCTCGCGCAGGGGCAGGTAGGTGGACAGGCCCATGATGCCGGCAAGCCGCTGCGGATGGTTGAGCGCGGTGTGCAGGGCCACGGCGCCGCCCTGGGAGAAGCCCGCGAGCACCAGCCGCTCCGCGGGGACACCGCGCCCGGACTCCCGCTCGATCAGCGCGGTGACCGCCGCGCGGCTGCGCTCCAGGCCATCGGCGTCCTCGTGCATGGACTCGTCGAGGCCGTAGAGGTCGTACCAGGCACGCATGGACATGCCGGCATTCAGCGTGACCGGGCGCACCGGTGCGTGGGGGAAGACGAACCGCACCCGTGCGTCACGGGGCAGCCCCAGCTCCGGGACGACGGGCTCGAAGTCATGGCCATCGGCCCCCAGCCCGTGCAGCCAGATCACGGCGGCATCCGCGTCCTCGCGGGCACCGGTCTCGACCGTCTCCAGCAGTTCCTCGCTCATCTCGATCCTCCGCATACGTTTGCCGCGGGCATTCTACTAGGAACACCGCGTTCTCACGTGCGGCGACGGGTGGCGCCCGTCAACAGCGCCGGGCATCATCGCTATAATGCCGTGTTTTCCCAGGAGGTCCCATGACGCTTCGAGCCGCCGCCATTGCCGTCGCCCTCGCCGCCCTCACGGCCCTGGCCGGATGCGGGCGCAAGGGGGATCTCTACCTGCCGCCGCCGGCGGACACCCCCGCGGACGGCCAGCCAGCCAACACCGCAAACGACTGAGGAGCATCCATGGGCTTCGAGCTTCGCGACGGCCAGTGGTGGGCCGAGGACGTCCCCCTGCAGGCCATCGCCGACGAGCACGGCACCCCCGCGTACGTCTACTCCCGCGCCGCCATCGAGTCGGCATGGCGCGCCTTCGACGCGGCCTTCGCCGGCCATGACCACCTGGTCTGCTACGCGGTCAAGGCGAACGGCAACCTCGCCGTGCTCAACCTCCTCGCCCGTCTCGGCTCCGGCTTCGACATCGTCTCCGGCGGCGAGCTGGAGCGCGTGCTCGCCGCCGGCGGCGATCCGGCGAAGGTGGTGTTCTCCGGCGTGGGCAAGAGCGAGGCGGAGATGCGCCGCGCCCTTGAGGCGGGCATCCTGGCGTTCAACGTGGAGTCCGCGGCCGAGCTCCAACGCCTGGACCGCGTCGCCCGGGCAGCGGACCGGCAGGCACCAGTCTCCATCCGCGTGAACCCGGACGTCGACCCGCAGACACACCCGTACATCTCCACCGGGCTCAAGGAGAACAAGTTCGGCGTGGGCATCGACGAGGCCGCCGCGCTCTACCGCGAGGCCGCGACCATGCCCGGCATCCGGATCACCGGCGCCGACTGCCACATCGGCTCACAGCTCACCTCCGTGACCCCCGTCGCGGACGCCCTCGACCGCCTGCTGGTGCTGGTGGACAGCCTCGCCGCCGACGGCATCGAGCTGGAGCACCTGGACCTCGGCGGCGGCGTCGGCATCCGCTACCGCGACGAGGCGCCGCCGGCGCCGGACGACTACGCCGCCGCACTGCTCGAGCGCCTGGCAGACCGCACCCAGCGCCTGCTCATCGAGCCGGGGCGGGCCATCGTCGGCAACGCCGGCGTCATGCTCACCCGGGTGGAATATCTCAAGCACAACGGCGGGCGCGACTTCGCGGTGGTGGACGCCGGCATGAACGACCTGCTGCGCCCGGCGCTCTACCAAGCCTGGCAGGCCATCGAGGCGGTGCAACCGCGCAGCGACCGCCCGGCCGCCGCCTACGACATCGTCGGCCCGGTGTGCGAGAGCGCGGATACTCTCGGCGGCGAGCGCGAGCTGGCGCTCGCCGCCGGCGACGTCCTCGCGGTGCACTCCGCGGGGGCCTACGGCTTCGTCATGGCCTCCAACTACAACGCCCGGCCCCGGCCGCCGGAGCTGCTGGTCGACGGTGGCCGGGTCACAGTCGTGCGCGAGCGCGAGCGCTACGCCGATCTCTGGCACGGCGAGCATCTCCCCGGACCGGACTGAACCACCGCCCGGCGTGTGCGCTTGTCACCTCGCGCGCCGGGCCATATCCTCGGCCCGAGGGGATGATCAAGCCCCCGCGCGAGACAAGAGGATCACCACGACGGTGTCTGGCGACAACCTGCCGGTGGCGCTGGTAGCGCTGATACCCGTACTCGTCTTCTTCCTCTGGCAGTTCTGGCAGAGCCTGAACCGGTTCGCCGGGCGGCCGTACGGCCGGCAGGTCACGCCGCGCGCGCTCGTCGCGGGGCTCGGCCTGATCGCCCTGATACTGTTTTTCATGCTGTGACGGACATCCTCATGCAGGCACTGCACTTCGCCAAGATGGAGGGCCTCGGCAACGATTTCGTCGTCATCGACGCCACCGCCGAGCCCGTCGAGCTCACCGCCCCGCAGGTCCGGGCGATCGCCCACCGGCGCCTGGGCGTGGGCTGCGACCAGGTGCTGCTCGCCGAACCCCCGACCCGCGACGACGCGGACTTCCGCTACCGCATCTTCAACGCCGACGGCGGCGAGGTGGAGCACTGCGGCAACGGCATCCGCTGCCTCGCCCGGTTTCTCCAGCAACGCGGCCTCGCCGGCACCGGGACCCTGCGCATCGAAACCGCGGGCCGGCTGATCACGGTCACCCTGCGCGATGACGACGTCTCCGTGGACATGGGCCCGCCGGAGCTCGAGCCCGACGCCATCCCGTTCCGCACCGAGGAACGCGCGGTGGCGTATCCGCTGCTCGTCGACGGCGCCGAGCTCGAGATCAGCGCGGTATCCATGGGCAACCCCCATGCCGTGCTGCTCGTCGAGGACGTCGACCGCGCACCGGTCACCGAGCTCGGCCCCACCATCGAGCGCCATTCCGACTTCCCCAACCGGGTCAACGCCGGTTTCCTCCAGGTCGTCGACGGTGGCCACGCCCGCGTGCGCGTCTACGAACGCGGCGCCGGCGAGACCCTGGCCTGCGGCACCGGCGCCTGCGCCGCGGTGGTGGCGGGCCGGCTCCGCGGCCTGCTCGACGCGCACGTCGAGGTGGCACTGCGCGGCGGTACACTGGTGATAGACTGGGCGGGCGGTGACGCACCGGTGATCATGACCGGACCGGCGCGTCACGTCTTCGACGGCGTCATGCCCGCGCCCCCGGCAACGGAAGACCCGGCACCATGAACGAGTACGCCGAAAACGAGCCGGCCGTGGACGAGGCGGAGGAGGCCCGGATCGCGGGCTACCTGGCCGACCACCCCGGCTTCTTCACCCGTCACAAGGGCCTGCTCGTCACCCTGCACATCCCCCATGACGTGGCCCCCGCGATCTCGCTGCTGGAGTACCAGGTCCGTGTGCTCCGCGACGACGAACGCCGCCTGCGCCGGCGCCTGGACCAGCTCCTGCGCATCGCCCGGGACAACGACCGCCTCTCCGGGCAGCTCCACCGCCTGACCCTGGAGCTGCTCGACGCCGGCAGCGGCGAGGCGGCGGTCAACGCCCTGCAGGGCGTGCTGCAGAGCGACTTCCGCGCCGACCGCGTCGAGGTCACGCTGATCGGCAACGCCCTCGGCCACGTCCACGCCCGCCACACAGGCCGCGAGGACAGCCTGGCACGGCGGTTGCGCGAGCTCTTCCTCGGCCACCAGCCGGTGGTCGGCCGCCTGAGCGGCGACCAGATGCAGGCGGCCTTCGGCGAGGGGGCCGAGGGGCTGCGCTCCGCGGCGGTAATCCCGCTGGACGACGGCCCGGTGCAGGGGATCGTGGCCATCGGCAGCCGCGACCCGGAGCGCTATCACGGAGAGCTCGGCACCGTCTTCCTGCAGCGCCTCGGCGAGGTCGTGGCCCGCCAGCTCCGCCGCGACGCCACGGACCACGATGGCTGACGTCGACGACCTCGACGCCGGCGTCGCCGCCTTCGGCGCCCATCTCCGCGACGAGCGCGGCCTCTCCGCTGCCACCTGTCACCACTACCGCCGCGACCTCGAGGCCTTTGCCCACTACTGCCGCGACGCCGGCACCACGCACTGGTCGCGGGTCACCAGCGCCGAGGTGCGCGCCTTCGTCGCCGCCGGCCACCGCCGCGGGCTCGGCGGACGGTCCCTGGCACGGGCGCTTTCGGCCCTGCGCACCTTCTTCGCCTACCTCATGCGCGAGGGCATCGCGACGGCCAACCCCGCCGCCGACGTGACCGCACCGAAGAGCGGGCGCCGCCTGCCGGAGACCCTGGCGGTGGACGAGGCCGCCCGGCTGCTCGACGGCCCCGCCGACGATGACACCCTGGCGCTGCGCGACCGTGCCCTGTTCGAGCTGGTCTACTCCAGCGGCCTGCGCCTCGCCGAGGTCGCGGCACTGGACGCCGCCGACGTCACCCACGACCCGGAGACCCTCCGCGTCGTCGGCAAGGGCGCGCGCACCCGCATCGTCCCGGTCGGACGCACCGCCCGCGCGGCCCTGCAGGCGTGGCTCACCGTACGCGAGGGCCTGGCCCCGGCCACCGAGCCGGCACTGTTCGTCAGTCGCCGCGGCCGGCGGCTCGCCCACCGCTCCATCCAGCAGCGCCTGCGCGCCCTCGCCGACGAGCGCGGCCTCGGCCGCCCGGTGCACCCGCACATGCTCCGGCACGCCTTCGCCACCCACCTGCTGGAGTCCAGCGGCGACCTCCGCGCCGTCCAGGAGCTGCTCGGCCACGCCAGCCTCGCGACCACCCAGGTCTACACCCACCTGGACTTCCAGCACCTCGCCGAGGTCTACGACCGCACCCACCCGCGGGCCCGGCGCAAGCGAGACTGACCGCTGCGGCGACGGTCATCGCCGGGGCGCAGCCATTGAGGGAAGCTCGCACAGGTATCGCTCCAGCCAGCCGAACCCGATTCGTTCCTGTTCCAGACGCAGGTTCGCTCCCAGGGCATTGTCACGGAGGTCGCGGAACAGGGCCTGCTCGGCCCCGGTGAGCCTGTGGAGCTCGCCGGTGAAGCGCTGCTCGGCGGCCTCGCTGACCCACAGGGCCTGGTGGGCATCAAGGGTCTCCCGGTCCATGAGCAGGGAGCGGGTATGGGGCAGGTGGCTGCGCAGGCGCTCGAGGATGGCGAAGCCGTGGGTATCGATATCGCCCCAGTAATGGACGGCCACCCGGTGCAGCCAGGGGATGGCGCCGAGCTGATCCAGCGCGTAGCCCAGGCCGAAGATGACCAGGCCGGCGGCGTGGTCGGGGAAGGCCAGGCCGTTGATCTCGTTCTCGGTGATGAACACCGTGCGCACCGGCGGCTCGGCCTGGTCCGGATCCAGGGCGGCGAGCTCCGCCACCGGCACGGCCAGGTCGGTGAGGCCGCGGATGGCCAGGGCCGGGTCCAGCACACGGAAGCGCAGCCGCAGCGGGCGCTGGCGCAGGCCGTAACGCGCCTCGAAACCGCGGGCCCCGGTGTGCCGAGTGTCCACGGCGGATTCGGGCAACGCCAGATCCAGCAGCTCGGCCAGCAGGCGGCGGCGGTTGCCGATGAACTTGGTGTCCACGCCGGGGATGTCCAGCTGGCGCAGGTACAGCCCCGGGCGGGGATGGGCCTGGAGGTAGTCCACCACCGCCAGCAACCGGGGCCATTCCTCGGCGTGCTCCAGGGCGGTGAGCGGCCGGCGGGCCAGCCATTCCAGCAACGCCGGCTGGCGCGCCCGGGTGGTTTCCACCAGCGCGTCGAAGCGCCGGGCGTCCTGCTTGCGGCCCAGCAGGGCCAGGGCATCGTCGGCGTCGGCCACCCAGGCGGCGGTGGGCAGCCGGTTGGTGCCGTGGACGCGGTTGCGCACCGGCTGCCAGTCCAGCCGGTAGCCGTGGCCGCGGACCTCGCGGCTGTGCTCACGTAGGTTTCGGGCCCAGTCGCGGACGGCCTCGAAGTGCTCGGCCACCTCGCCGCCGGTGGGGGTGCGAAGACGCAGGCGCAAGGGGAAGGGGGATTCGCGGTGGACCCGGGCGGCCAGCAGCTCGCCGCGCCGCCAGCGTTTTTCCAGCTGACGGCGCAGGTCCTCGGGGTCGGTCCAGGCGGTCTTTGGGCTCACAGCGACTGGGCGGCGTCGGCCTGGCCCGTGCCGGTGCGGGCGGCCTTTTCGGCGTGGTATTCCTCGATGGTGAGGTTGCGCACCATCGAGCGGGCGCCGTCCGGCGAATGGACGAAGCCCACGCTGGCCACGAAGGGCTCGATGATGTGGATCTTCTGCAGCGGCGTGACGATGAGCAGCTGCAGGTTAAGCCGCCGGAACAGCTCCAGGCCGAAGCGGGCGGACTCGTCCGAGCCGCGGCCGAAGGCCTCGTCGATGACCACGAAACGGAATGTCCGCGAGCGCCGGGCGCCGGCCTCCAGGCCGAACTGGTAGGCCAGGCTGGCGGCCAGCACCGTATAGGCCAGCTTCTCCTTCTGGCCGCCGGACTTGCCGCCGGAGTCGGTGTAGTGCTCGTAGGCACTGTCGTCCTCGCGCCATTTCTCCTCGGCGGAGAAAGTAAACCAGTTGCGCACATCGGTGACCTTGCGCCGCCAGCGCCGGTCCGCCTCGGCGGTGCCCTCCCGGCCGCGCAGCCGCTCGATGATCCCGCGCACCTGCAGGAACTTGGCCTCGGAGTAAGCAGCGTCGTCATCGGCGCCGATGGTGCCCTCGGTACAGCTGCGCAGGTCACGCTGGAAGTCCCGGATCTCCACGTCGACGGCGGGCTCGGCCAGCAGCTCGATGTAGCGTCCCTGGTTGAAGTCGATGCCGTGCAGGGAGCGGTTGATGATGTCGATGCGCTCGCGGATGCCCTGGCGCTGGCGGTTGAGATGGGCCTGGAAGCTGGCCACCTCTCGAATGGTGTTCTCGTTGAGCAGCGCCTTGAAGCGCTGCTCGAAGCGCGGCAGGTCATCGTCCCTGAGGGTCGCCAGCATGGCCGCATACTCGCCGGCGGCGGCCAGGTTCGCGTCCATCTCCCGGGTCTCCAGGGGCCAGCTGTGGCAGAAATCGCTCATGGCGTTGACCACCCGTTCGGCCAGGCGCTTGAGCTGTTTCTCCTCCCGGTCAATCCGCTCCTGCAGCCAGCGGCGCATGTCGGACTGGCGATTGTCGCAGGACTCCACGGTGAGCTGCTGCTCGCCGAGGGCCTCCGGGCGCAGGTCCCGTAGGGCCGGGAAGGCCTGCTCGCGCTGCGCGTCGGTAGCGGCCTGGTGCACCGCCCAGGCAGCCCCCAGGGCCTCGGTAGCCCACTCCCGGCGCTCCTCCAGCTTGGCGCGCTCGTCCCGGGCCTTCTCCCGCTCGGCGTCGGTCTCCGCACGGGCCTGCTCCAGCGCTTCCAGCTGGCCCTGCAGGGCGCGGAGCTGGTCCGAGGCCTGTTCGATATGGCGTTTCTCCTCCTCCAGCCGGGCGATCTCGCTGGTGACGGCGCGCCAGTCCAGCTCGCGAAAGTCGGCGAACATCTCCAGCTGGCCCAGGGCCGTGGCCCGCTGCTGGAGCTCGCCGGCGTGCTTCTGCAGGGTGGCGATCTCATCGCCGGACTCGGCCATGCGCTGCTGCAGGTCGGCGGCCTGCTTTTCCAGGGCGGCGATCTTGGCCTCGTTGGACCAGCCCAGGATGAAACGGGAGCGGTCGTCGATGCGGTGGCGGTCGTCCTTCTCGTGGCGCTCGCCGCCGGTCTTGATCTGTCCGGCGCGAGTGACGGCCTTGGGCTCGCGGCGGAAGCGGGCCAGGTCGGCGCAGCAGGCGTAGTCGAAGCGCCGGGCCAGCTCCTTCTCCAGCCAGGGATAGAACGCCGAATCCGGGCGGATGGCCAGCTTGCGCACCAGGGAGTCCGGGTGCAGGTCCGCCGACCGGGTCTCGCGGGGCTGGCGCACCCGATAGTAAACCAGCCGGCCACGCAGGTGGGTGCGCTCCACCCACTCGGCCACCACCGGGTAGTACGTGTCCGGCACCAGCAGGGACAACCCGAAGTTGTGCAGCAGCCGCTCGGCGGCGCCCTCCCAGTCGCGCTCGTCGTCGCGGACCTGGATCAGCTCGCCGGCGAAGGGCAGGGCCTCAGGCTCAAGGTCCAGCTCCTCGCACAGACGCTGGCGCAGGGCCAGGCTGGCCGCCGGCAGGTTGGAGCGGCGTTGACGTAGGGAGGTGAGCTCGGTGTCGATGGCCTCGTGCTGCTCGCGCAACTCGCGGAAGGCCACCTCGGCCTCGGTGCGCTGGTTCTGCAGCTCGCCGGCACGCGCCTCGGTGCGCGCGCGCTCGGCGGCCAGGCGCCGCTGGTTGTCCAGGAAGGTGTCTGCGTCGGCCGCCTCGGGCAACTCCAGGGATCGAGCCAGCCGGTTATACTGCTCCGCCCGCCCGCGCCGGGCCTGCTCCTCGCGGCGGCGCTCCTCGATCTCCCGGGCCAGGCGCTCCAGGCGGTCGCCACCCTGCTCGGCGATGGCCTGACGCAGCTCGTCGCGCTCCTCCCCCTGACCCCGACGGCGCTCGTCCAGTCGCTCAATGCGGCTGCCGGTCCGGGCCAGATCGGCGCCCAGCCGCTCAAGGCGCTGCTCCAGCAGGTCCGCCTTGAGCCCGGCAAACCAGGGCTCCAGGGCCTCGCGGCAGGCCCGCCAACGCTCCACCTGGCTGTTCAGCTCGGCGTGGCGGTCAGCATCGGCCACCAGCGGTTCCAGGGCCTCGATCTGGCGGCGGGCGTTGACCACCGCATCGTGGGCCCGATTGAGGTCGTCGAAGTGGCCGATCAACGCCTCGATCTTCTCCTCGACCGGGGCGGCTTCCAGCATGTGGCTGCGCACGAACTCGGTGAGATTACCCACCGACTTCATGGACACGGTCTGACTGAACAGCTCCAGGGCCTGCTCGCCGTTAATGCCGAAGCGCCGACGGAAGGCCGCGCCGTAGGGCGGAAAGGTGTCGTGGACCTCCACCCGCGGCGCGTCGCGCAGGCGTTTCTTCAGGGCGTTGATGTCGGCGCCGAAGTCGGCGAAATCGCCGGCGACGGACAGCGCCGCGTCGGCCACAACGTAGAAGCGCTGGGGCTGGCCCTGGTCCTTGACCCAGAACACCTGGGCCAGGGTGACGTCGTGGTCGAAGCCTTCGTTGCGAAAGCGGGCCAGGATCACCGAGTAGCTGTTGTGATCGCGCAGGGCTACGGGCTTGGCCGCCGCGCCGGCCTCGTCGCGCTCGGACTTGTAATAGCCCAGCACGTACGAGCGCAACGAGCGCTCCCGGGCCTCGGCACCGGCGGCCTTGTTGTAAGTGATGCGCTGGGCCGGCACCAGCAGCGTGGTGACGGCGTCCACCAGGGTGGATTTGCCGGAGCCGATATCGCCGGTGAGCAGGGCGTTGTC
>NZ_WNXE01001130.1:0-519 GCF_010993615.1 Arhodomonas sp. KWT
CCAGGCGTCGGCTGCCGTAGGTGCGCCCCGAAGCCGCGAACGCGCGCTCGAGATGCGCCCCGGCCGCGCAGCGCGCACGGGGGCGCTGCGCGCGCCTGTGGGCCGCGTAATAGCCCGAGCGGCTCACGCCGAGAAGGTGACACAGGCGCCGGGTGTCGCCTTCTCCGCGCAGGTGCGTGATGCAGCGGTGCATCACTTCAACTCCCGGGCGAAGAAGGCCGATGCTTTTTTTAGGAGCTCCTTGTCCTCCTTGAGCTGGCGGTTCTCCTGCTCGAGTTGGCGGATCCGCTGCTGCTCCGCGGTCAGTGGCTGGCCTTCGCCCGGCCTACCACCGCGTTCGGCCTTGAGTTGATCGACCCAGCGGCGTACCGCCGTCTCACCGAGATCCTGGTCCCGGCAGACATCAACCACCCTCAGCCCGTCGTCCACCACCAGCCGGGCAATCCGCTGCTTGTATTCCGCCGTGAACTTGCGCCGTTCGCGCGCCATGGCTGTTCTCCTCGTCTTGGGCAAGATCAT
>NZ_WNXE01001131.1:0-518 GCF_010993615.1 Arhodomonas sp. KWT
CGGTCCACATCGCGCTCGAGCATCCGGATCTCGCGCTGGATCACGTGCTCGGGCGGATTGTCGGCAAAGTAGAAGTGCTGCCGCACCGCGCGGGCCACCCGGGCGAACTCCCCCTGGAGGAAGCGTACCCGCCAGCCGGTACGCCGGCGTACGAGATCGGCGATCTCTTCGGGGCTGCCGTCGCCGAGCACCACCGTCAGCGTCTCGCCCTCCAGGGCCAGCGGCAGGAACCCCCGGGAGAGGCACAGCGCCTGGTTGAAGGGCTGGGTTGCCTCCGGGTGGGGCTCCGGCAGCGTGTCCATGTCGGCGAACTCCGCCGGATGGCTCTGCTGTTCGGCGAGCACGCGCGCGATGTCCTTCTGGGTCGCGAGCCCGTGGGCGACCAGGAGGTTGCCGAGGCGCCCGTTCTCGACGCCCTGCTTCTGCAGCACGAATTCGAGTTCGGCTTCGGTGATCAGGCCCTTGCGGACCACCAGCTCGCCGAGCCGGACCGGGGCGGTGCCCTCCGGGGGCCCGTC
>NZ_WNXE01001132.1:0-518 GCF_010993615.1 Arhodomonas sp. KWT
ACCGGCCGGCCGGTGGCGCCCTTGTTGTCGCCGCTGGTCCATGCCGTGCCGGCGATGTCGAGATGGGCCCAGCGCATCTTGCGGGTGAACCGCGAGAGGAAGCACGCCGCGGTGATGGTGCCCGCCGGGCGGCCGCCGACGTTGGCCATGTCCGCGAAGTTGCTCTTCAGCGCGTCCTGGTACTCCTCCCACAGCGGCAGCTCCCAGGCGCGGTCGCCGGTGTCGCGGCCGGCGGTGAGCAGCTCGTTGACCAGCGGGTGGTGGTTGCCGAGCACTGCGTGGGCCTCGTGGCCGAGGGCGATGATGCAGGCGCCGGTGAGGGTGGCCATGTCCACGACGCTGGTGGGCTCGTGGTAACGCTCGGTGTAGGTGAGCGCGTCGCAGAGCGCGAGCCGTCCCTCCGCGTCGGTGTTGAGGATCTCCACGGTCTGCCCGGACATAGTGGTGACGATGTCGCCGGGCTTGCTGGCGTTGCCGTCGGGGAGGTTCTCGGTGGCGGCGATCACCCCGACGAGGTT
>NZ_WNXE01001133.1:0-518 GCF_010993615.1 Arhodomonas sp. KWT
GTGCGCGAGAGGGTCTGGTTCAGCGACATGTTCGCCACGTCCACCGGGGTGCCCTTGCGTACGCGTACGAAGTTCTCCCGGATACGATCGAACACCACTATCGTGTCGTTGAGCGAGTAACCGATCACCGCGAGCAACGCGGCGAGCACCGTGAGGTCGAACTCCACGCCCGTCACCGAGAAGAAGCCCAGGGTGATGGTCACGTCGTGCACCAGCGCCGCCACCGCCCCCAGGGCGAAGCGGTATTCGAAGCGGAAAGCAACGTAGGCGAGAATGCCGGCGAGCGCGTAGAGCATCGCCAGTCCGCCCTGCTCCTTGAGCTGATCGCCCACCTGTGGCCCGACGAACTCCACCCGCCGCAGCTCCGGCTGGCGGTCGCCGCCGCGGGCGGCGGCGAGGATGCGGTCACCGACACGCTGCCCCGTGGCCCCCTCCGGGGGCACCCGGATGAGCACGTCCTTGGCGGTGCCGAAATGCTGGACCACGGCGCTGGTGAACCCGGCGTCCCCGATCTCGCT
>NZ_WNXE01001134.1:0-518 GCF_010993615.1 Arhodomonas sp. KWT
TCCGGGTAGTCGCGCTGGTAGCGCTGCAGGTTCTCCACCCGCGCGCCGCGCCAGCCGTAGATGGACTGGTCGTCGTCGCCGACGACGAACACGTCCGCGTCCTCGGCGGCGATCAGGCGCAGCCAGTCGTACTGGATGCCGTTGGTGTCCTGGAACTCATCGATGAGCACATGGCGGAAGCGGCGCCGGTAGTGATCGAGCAGCTCCGGGTGGGCACGCCACATCTCGCAGCAGCGCAGCAGCAGCTCCGGAAAGTCCACCACGCCGGCGGACCGGCAGGCCGCGTCGTAGGCACCGTAGAGCTCGACCAGGGTGGCGGTATAGGCGTCGTCGGTGTCGAGCTCACCGGCACGCCGGCCCTCGTCCTTGCGGGCATTGATGTAGCCCTGGACCTGGCGCACCGGATAGCGCTTGTCGTCGACGCCGGCGTCACGCATCACACGCTTGACCAGCCGGCGCTGGTCCTCGCTGTCGAGGATCTGGAAGCCCTTGGGCAGGCCGGCCTCCTCGGCGTGCAG
>NZ_WNXE01001135.1:0-517 GCF_010993615.1 Arhodomonas sp. KWT
TTGTGGCGCTCGTCCGCCTCGGAGTCCTCGAGCATGGCGCGCAGGCGGTAGACGTCGCGGGTGCCGTAGAGCAGCAGCGCCTCCGCGGGCAGGCCGTCGCGCCCGGCGCGGCCGGTCTCCTGGTAGTACGCCTCCAGGCTCTTGGGCAGGTCCATGTGCACCACGAAACGCACGTCCGGCTTGTCGATGCCCATGCCGAAGGCGACGGTCGCCACCATCACGATGCCGTCCTCGCGCAGGAACCGTCGCTGGTGCGTCTCGCGCAGGCTGGCGGGCAGGCCGGCGTGGTAGGGCAGGGCGTTAACGTCCCGGGCCATCAGCCACTCGGCGACGTCCTCGGTGGCGCGGCGGCTCATGCAGTAGATGATGCCGGACTCGCCGGGATGGGCGTCGCGGATGAATTCCAGGATCTGCTGGCGCGCCCGCTCCTTGGTGCGGACGCGGTAGCGGATGTTGGGCCGGTCGAAGCTCGCGACGAAGGTCTCCGCCCCGTCGGGCAGGAGATTGCGCTCGATCT
>NZ_WNXE01001136.1:0-516 GCF_010993615.1 Arhodomonas sp. KWT
GCATCCCGGGTGGCGATGGCCTTGCGGGCGACATGCTCGATGCGCTCGATATCGCCGACCGAGCTGCCACCATATTTCTGAACTATCAGTGACATGTCCGTGTTTCCTGAATGGGTTTGTCAGTTACCGGCCGTCTCGCCGAGGGCCTCGCCGACCCAGCCGGAGACGGCACCGAGCGCGTCGCCCAGCCTCGAGGGGTCGTTGCCGCCCGCCTGGGCGAAGTCGGCGCGACCGCCGCCGCGGCCGCCGACGCGTTCGGCGACGCGGTTGACCATATCCCCGGCGCGCACCCGGTCGGTCAGGTCCGAGGTGACACCGGCCACGATGCGGACCTTCTCCCCGTCGACCCCGGCAAGCACGATCACGCCACTGCCGAGCTTGTTCTTGAGCTGATCCAGGGTATTCCGCAGCGCCTTGGCGTCCGCGGCATCGACCTGTTCGGCAAGCACGCGCACGCCACCGACCTCGACCGCCTTGTCCACCAGGTCGCTGCCCGTCTGGCTGGCGAGCCGGGCC
>NZ_WNXE01001137.1:0-515 GCF_010993615.1 Arhodomonas sp. KWT
ACATCCAGGATGCGCGCATCATCACCACGGAGAACGGCTACACCCTGGACAGCTACCTGGTGCTGGAGGACGACGGCAGCCCCATCAGCGGCCACGACCGCGGCGCGGAGATCGCCGGCCACGTCGCCGACAGCCTGGCCACCCCGGACCGGCTGCCGGAGCCCTCGGCACGGACGCTGCCGCGACGGCTGCGCCACTTCAGCACCGAGAGCCAGGTCAACTTCTCCGAGGAGCCGCACAACGAGCGCACGGCGATGGAGCTGATCACCGGCGACCAGCCCGGCCTGCTCGCCCAGGTGGGCTACACCTTCGCCCGCTGCGGCATCCGGGTGCAGAACGCCAAGATCAGCACCATCGGCGAGCGTGCCGAGGACGTATTCTTCATCGCCGGGCCGGACAACGCCCCGCTCACCGCCGCGGAGCAGCAGGAGCTGCGCGCCGCGCTGCTGGAGATCGTCGACGACGACGCCGATATCATGGCCCGCGCGGACGGCGTCTAGGCGTCCAGCGGTTTC
>NZ_WNXE01001138.1:0-514 GCF_010993615.1 Arhodomonas sp. KWT
GGCCCGGACCTGCCTTACGACCAGCGCGAGGAGGACGGCGGGGCCCTGGTGTTCGACACGGCGCCGCTGGAGGCCCCCCTGGAGCTGCTCGGTGCGCCGGAGCTGGAACTCGCCTTCTCCGTGGACCGGCCGGTGGCGATGGTCGCCGTGCGTCTCTCCGACGTCGCACCGGACGACAAGGCGACACGCACCACCTACGGCCTGCTGAACCTTACCCACCGCGACAGCCACGCCGAGCCGGAGCCGCTGACACCGGGGCGGCGTTACCGGGTCCGCGTCCCGCTCAACAACGTGGGCCACGCCTTCGCCACCGGCCACCGCGTGCGGCTGGCGATCTCCACCTCCTACTGGCCGCTGGCCTGGCCGTCCCCGGAACCCGTCCGGCTCACCGTGGACCTTGGGGACACGCGCCTGTGGCTGCCGGTGCGCAGCGCCCAGACGAACGCGCCGGCGGTACGCCTGCCTGCACCGGACTACCCGGCCCCGTCGCCGGTAACACGGCTGCACGAGGCGG
>NZ_WNXE01001139.1:0-514 GCF_010993615.1 Arhodomonas sp. KWT
TCCTCCAGCCCCACCAGGGCCAGCGGCTCCATGGCGCGGCGCCGGCGCTCCGCCCGGGAGAGCCCGAGCCCTTCCAGGCCCAGCTCGACGTTGGCGCGCACGCGCCGCCAGGGGAAAAGCCGCGGCGCCTGGAAGACCATCGACCACGCGCGGGAAGCGTCCGCACGACGCGCGGGGATGCTCACCTCGCCGTCGTGGGGGGCGATCAGCCCGGTGAGGGCGCGCAGCAGGGTCGACTTGCCTACCCCGGAGGTGCCGACCACCGCCGTGAACTCCTGGGGGTGGAGGGTCAGGTCCACGTCAGTGAGCACGGTGGTGTGACCGAACCCCAGACTCAGGTTCCGTGCGTTGAGCACGGGTGCGCTCGCGCTCGTCACCGCGCTCATGGCTGCCACCTCAGCATCCGGCGCTGGACCAGCATGAACACGAAGTCGAGCAGCGCGTAAAGGGCGGCGATGGTGAGCATGTAGACCACCACGATATCCGTCGCCAGCAGGCTGGAGGCCTCCATCAT
>NZ_WNXE01000113.1:0-9376 GCF_010993615.1 Arhodomonas sp. KWT
TCGGAAAATCATCAGGCAGAAAAAGAAACAGCGGCTTTAAGCCGCTGTTTCTATTCGAGATTTTGGTGGAGGCGGCGTCCAACACAAAAAAATCGTAAGCCATTGAGCGCGCGATAAACTAGTCGGGATAAACCCGATAGTTACTCTCTACGTTACACACATTGGTCCGTTGCTACCCCGCTAACCACAGCCACTGGAGGTAGCAACCATGAGCACCAACGATCTCCCCGCGGGTGATCTCGTCTTGAGCACCCGCATCCCCGAGTACAGCACCGTCCAGGGCCTCGACTATGGGCGCCACGTATCGTCACTAGGATGGTCCGGCTACTACGTCCGGCCCGCTGGCTCCGGCCTGCCGATGGCGGTGGCCCGGCTCACACCCGCGTCGGATGAACTGGAGGGCGATGACGCGGCCATCGTCGCCGCGATCCGCGAGGAACTGGAGGCGCTGGCATCGGAGCCCCCGGCCGGCATTCCCCTAGATCAGCAGGCGGCATGGGAGCCCGGCGCCCGGACGTGGCCCATCTACTACGGCGGCGGCCAGCGCGGGCAGATGACCGTCTACCCCAACGGGCGCGGCGCCATCGCCAAGGGCGGTGATTCCGATTGGGGCGAGTGGGACGCGGATCAGGGCGTGCTCGTGCTCGATGATGGCCCGACGGTCGCCGCGGATGGCTGGCTCGTGGAGTACCACGTCTCTGCCGACCGCACCCTCGCCGACGGGCGGCGCCTGATTGCCGAACCCCTCGCCGGGCCGTTCCGTACCGCCGACGAGGCGCGGGCCGAGCGGGATCGCCTCGCCACCAGCTCCCCCGAGTGCTACGCGAGCGTTCGCATCGTCCGCGGCGCCACCGATCCCGACTGCCTGGAGGGTGCCAGCCATGCGTGAGCACGCACCCGACGAGCGTATGGACGCGCTGGTGGAGCGCGTGCGGGCCTTTGACGACTGCCCTCATGCCCGGATCGCGGCGATGGTTGAATCGCTGCTCACGCCAGCGCAGTGGGACGCCCTGGAGGCGATGGCAGCACGGCGTGAGGACCGCCAGGAAGGGAGGGAATCGGCATGAGCATGGAACAGCACTACCACGTCGGCCCGGCCCCGGATGGGCGCTGGTCGGTACTGCTCACTCGCAGCCGGCGCAACGTCTACGGCCACGCCGAGCATCAGAGCACCATCGTCATCACCAGGGAGCGCACCAGGGCGACCGCACAGCGGATCGCCGACCGGGAGAACCGTGACTACCGGCGGTGGCTGGAGCGCCAGACAGGGAGGGTGCAGCGATGACGGCAACCATCGAAACCTGGTGGACCAAGCGCCGCGTCCACGGCCCGGCCGTGCCGGTGCAGGTGGCGAAGGTCCCGGGCGGCCCCCGCTCCACCGGGGAGATTGTCAGCACCGCCAGGGGTGAGGAGCTGGTACTGCTCAGCGAGCGCCGGGTACGCCACCCTGACCCCGGATGCCGGTACTTCGAGTTCCGATACCGCCAGCGGTAATCACCACAGCCCGGCCCCGCGCCGGGCTTTCCATGTCGGCCGCAAGTATGCGCGGGCGAAGCGGTCTGCGTCCGAGGCCGGGTCACTTAAGGGTAAAAGCAGTGGTCAAAATGACCACAGCTCCGAGCGCACCGCCTCCCGCATTGCCGCCGAGCACGGCACGAGCGAGCGGACGGTGCGGCGGGCGCTACCGCACCCGGCCACGCGCCGGGCTTTCTTGTTTGGTAGGCTCACCCATGCACCCGTCGTCGCCTACCAAGGCGCCGATGCACCGCACAGGGAAGTCAGGCGGTCGCGGCGGTCGGGTGCTCACCAGCCGATCAGAATGCCTTGGGCAGCCCCGCATCCTTGAGGATGCCGTTCGCGGTGTGCCGGGACTTGATCTTGGTGGGGACGGTGAACGGCCGGGAGGCATGGGGGCTGGTCCACACCTCATGGTCACCACGGCCCTGACGTAGCAGGTAACAGCCGTTCTCGGTGAGGATGCGCCGGACGGGCTTGCCGTAGTCGTTCACGCTGCCGGGCTGCGGACGCGGGTGCTGGCGTGGGCGATCAGCTCCACGGGCACGTCCAACCCGTCATCCACGCCCCCGCCCGCTTCCAACAGGTCCAGGATGGCGCCGGGCAGCTTCTCGGCCAGTTCCTCCAGGGTCTCGCCCTCCAGGCGCAGACCGGGCACGTCCGACGACTCCACCAGCCACACACCGGCCTCGGCGTCCCGTACCGCCTTCACCACAATCACCTCGCTCATGGCGTGCGCCTCCCGTGTGCGCCAATCCGTGCCATTCGGGATCGTAGCATGAGCCCGATGCCGCGGGTCCCTCTGAGCACCGCCACGAATGCGGGTGCGCAGAGTCGCGATATTCGCGCAGATTCCGCCAGTCCATAGGGGGTTCCGGTTCCGGTCGATGGATACCCCCCCTAGCTCGATTCTGACGGCACGAAAAGTCGCCGGCCCTCGACGGTCCCGCGCCGGTAGCGCCAGGGATTGCGACGCCCCTCCCCGATGGAAACAACAACCCCGGTTCGTGGCGCCTGTGACTAGGCAAAAACCGCGCTCGCCAGCACCCGCACAGCAGTCGCGTGGAAAGGACCCACCCGGTTCCCCCTCGTGGTCGCCGTCAGTCCGCGCACAGCGCCATCTCTGAGCCTGGAGGAACCGGAACCGGCACCGGCGTGGTGACCCGTACATGGCCAGCGATTGCGCCTCTGCGCACCCGTGCGGCGTGTTCGCCCTGGAAGGACCCCGCTCGGCACTCTCGGCACCCACACAGCCCGCCACAGCGCGGATACGGCGCCATGCTGCTGACGGTCACCAGGGATCGAAAAATGGTCGGAAACCGCGACTCCGCGCACCCGTGTTCGCGCCAACATCGGGAGGGACCCGCGGACCTATCGATGTGGTGAGCGCACCAGGAAACAACAACAATCAACCGCGCCTCGTCGTGCTCGCTCAACGCGATCCCCGCGCCTGTTGTCACCCGCAGGGTCACCCCTCACGGTAGGACCCGTTTTTCCCGCCAGTCCCACTCAGCCAAGACGCGCCCCACCTCGTCGTCCGGCGGCTCCGGGACGGCCAGCTCGCCCAGCTCATCCGGCTCGGGCATCTCCAAATCGCTCATCGTCGTGCCTCCCGCACCAGTCGCATGGCGTCATCCTCGGTCATCCCCTCCGGCCACCAACGGCTGCCGGTACTAGCCTCAATGAGCGCACGGCGCAGTAGCTCGGTGGCGAGGCGGCGCTGTTCGGTCGCCTCCCGCTCGGCTTCGGCTGCCGCCTCCAGGGCCTCGGTGATCTCGCTGTGCAGCCGCTCCAGCATCATTGGCGTCTCTCCCCATCCACCACGCGCACCACCCGCCGGCCGGCCCGGCAGCGCACGCCGTGGCGGGACTCCAGTACCACGGTGCCGCCGTCCAGGGAGATGACGGTGAACCGCTCCGGGCGCTCGCCAATGGTGGCTGCGTCCCCGGGCTGGGGCGCTCGTTGCTCGACACTCATGCCGCACCCCCTCGTGGCGGGTCTCCACCCACCCGGCCCAGGCATACCCGGCACCGCGGCGCCTGCTCATCCGTCACCACCCGGGACCGGGTGGACGCATGGTTGCAGGCGAACATCAGCATCCACCCGGCCTTGCCGTCCGGCACCCGGAACACCGCGTGGGCCTTGCCGCCATGCACCGGGCGCATCCAGCCATGAAAGCGGCGGCGGGGGCGCGGCAACGTCACTACCTTCTCCATCTGCTCACGCAGCCACGGCGCACCGCGTACCGCCCTCATGGCTGCCTCCAGTGCGGGCAATGCCGCCGGTCGGTATCCCACAGCCCCGCCGCACCGCCGGGGATCACACCAGCGGCACAGGTCCCCAGATGCGGGTGATGCTCGCTGCGCCGGTAGTGCGTGCAGGTGGCGCAGGTTACCGCCTCGGGCGGCTCCACCGGCCACTGGTCCAGGGTCTCGGCGAATGCCCGCACCTCGGCCACGCTCAGGCGGCCGTGGGTGATCTCCACCACGTCGTCGTCATCGAGGGCAGCCCGCAGGGTCTCCACGGCGACGGGCGTCCCGGCGACGGCCCGATGCAGAACAGCATCCACGTCCTGAGCGGCACCGTCCGGCACGGTCCCGCCCGGCACGACCAGCCAGCGCGACGGGGCCTCCGTGGGCGGCTGGCAGCGGGTGCAGTGCCAGCCATCCGCCTCGTAGTAATCCCCGCCACCGCAGGTCGGGCACGGGGCGGTCGGCTCCGAATTTTTCGGATATGCGCCCCGTTCGGGACTGACAAAACTGACAGAAGGTGGGTTTTGTCGGTTTTGTCGGTCCCTACTGGGCGCCTTCCTGTGTTTTTTTAGCTCGGCCAGTCGCTCGGCGAACGCCATCACGCACCCCCCAGGTCCGGGTGGATGTACCACGTGGTGGTGGGTCGGCCGGGGCCGTCGATGGTCACCCCCGCGACGCGGCCCAGGTCCTCCAGGTAGTCCAGTGCCTCCCGCGTTCCCTTGCGGTCGAGCAATCTCCAGCCCTTGCGGTACACGTCTCGCTCGCGGAACGGGTTGGGTAGCTCGCCACGCCGGATGTGCCGATCCAGCTCCCGGGCGGCGTGCAGGGCCGGGTCCAGGGCCGGGGCGTACAGTCGGCGGGCGTGTTCCTCCAGGTACTCGCACCACGCGAGCGCCATCAGCAGGGCACGGTCGGTCACCCGGCCACCGTCCGGGGCGTCCGCCAGATGGAACAGCAGCGCCAGCGATGGCACCAACGACCGATGCTTGGCGATCGCGGACTCGAACGCGGGATGTTCGTTGCCGTGCCGGATGCGGCGTTCCAGCTCCACCCGCCAGTCGGTGAACCGCTCATAGGCGGCGCCATCGAAGCGCAGGAACGGGATGCCGCCATCCTCGGTATCCGCCCCCAGGGCCTCGGGGTCGATGGCGTCCAGGCGCTCGAACACAGCGCGTGCCTCGCGCTTGGCTTCCCCGTCCGGCCAGCGGTCCACGTCGCGGTATTCGGCGGGCATGTCCGGCCAGACCATTAGCTGAAACCGCTGGATCAGGCCGTCGTCCCCGGCACCGCCGTCGATGGCGGCTCGCAGGTACTCCGACAGCCGGCCCGGCTGGATACCGCCCAGGATGGAGATGCAGGCGGCCTCGATGTCGATGGTGCCCCGGCCGATGCGGTCATAAGTGAACCCGCCGGTTCCGTTCCACGCCTCCAGGTAGAACGCCCGACTGGACTCCCGGCCCTCGCGCTCCAGGTCCTTCAGCCAGCCGGTCAGCTCATCGCGGTAGACGAGCACGCCACGCGGGTTCGACGACAGCAGCTCGCCCAGGGCCTCCACCGTGGTGTCGCTGGTGATGTAGCGGCGCCGCTCGGGTGGGGTCGTTTCCTCATGGGCCTGCACCAGCGCGAGGTCGTGGGCTTTCTGCCGGTCACCGGCCTTCATGGCGTCCTGAATGGCCTTCTTCGTCGCCTTGGCCCCGGCCTCCTGAAGTTGCGCTTGAACGTCGTGCTCGCGCTTGTTGGCCTCCCACTGGCGCCTCGCCTCGGCCTCCAGTGCGTTGACGGGCTTTATGGCCTCGGACAGCGCGGGTGACTTCATCAGCCCGGGGCGGCCAACGATGGCACCCCACAGGTTCGGCACCACGGTCCAGTCGTCGCGCAGCCGGGGGCGGATGCCGATCTGCCGGCCCACCACGGACGACAGCGCCACCAGGGCACCTATGGCGGGATACTCCATCGGGCACTGCATCCGCTCCGAAATGTCGGTGATCCAGGGACGCAGGGCCTCGGGCAGCATCTCGGCATCCAGTGCCGGCACGGGCGGCAGTCCTTCCGGCAGCGGCTCCAGGCGCGGCCATGCCTCTACGGGGGCGGTCGGGTTGATCGCGCTCATACCTCCACCTCCCCGAGCCCAGCGGCCACGTAATCGTTCCAGTCCGAGCCCTCGATCCCCTCCGGGAACATCGGCACCGCGACCAGCGCCTCGGCAGCGATGGCAGCGGCGCGGGCCTTATCCACGCCCGTGGGGTCGGCGTCGGCGCAGATCACCAGCTCCATGTCCGGCCACTCCCGCCGGGCGGCGGTGGCGACCGGGTGGAGGTTGCCGGCGTCTATCGCGGCCAGCACCAGGGCGTCCGGCTCCAGGGCGGCGAGGGTGGCGCCCGTGGCCCATCCCTCGCAGATCAGCACCCGCGAGGCGCCCGGCATCCGGCCGGCGACTGGGATCACGCACCCGCGTTTTCTCCCACCGGACAGCAGATTCTTGGTGCCGTCCGGCCCGATGAACTGGAGCGAGGTCAGGCGCCGGGACTGGAGCTCTACCACCGGCAGCACCAGCCGGTCGCCACGCTGGCGGGCGTTCAGCGGCGGGATGCCCTTGGTCCCCAAATACGGGTGGCCCGGGTCCGCGGGGTGGCAGTCACTCCAGATACGGGCAGCCCGACCCGCAGCGGCGAGGTGTCGGCGGTGCTGTTCCCGGTCCCGCTCGGCCCGGGCGGCCTCCATGCGCTGGCGGTGGGAGTCACGCTCGGCGGGTGTCAGGGTCTCCCGGTCCCGGGCGCACCATGTACCGCTGACCCCGGCCCGCCATGACCCGTAGGCACCGCCGGGCACGCCATCGAGGTGGAGGACATACCACCCGTTGCGGGTGCCGGCCCGGTTGCCTTCCACCCGATAGCGATGCAGCCGGCCATCCGGCACCACGTCGGCGGGTTCATGGGGCGGGATGCCCGCGTCCGCCAGCGCGGCGCGGAACGACTGCACGGGGTCGCGGGGCGCGGTATCATAGGGGGCGTCGCCATACAGGCGGCGTGCAGCGTCGAGACTCTGGCCCGCGTACCCGGCGGGCCGGTTCTTTTCCTCCCTCATGGTTACGCGGCCTCCCCGGTATCCCGGCTAAGGCTGTCGATCCAGGCTTGGACCTCCGATTCCCGCCAGCCGACAGCGCGGGGGCCGAGCTTCACCGGGCGAGGGAAGCGGCCTTCCTGCATGGCGGCATACAGGGCGCTACGCCCCATGCCGGTGATGCGCTCGACTTCCGGGCGGCGAAGGATGCGGTCAGGCATTGTCGAATCCCCGTGGTAGCTATTGGACACGGGGTCAGTCTCGGTGGGACGCGGGGTGGAGAGTTTACCGGGGTAGGGGTGGATTTTGGGTGCTACCCCCTAAATGAGCACCATTCTTTGCGGCCGCTTTGCCTCGCTCCAGTAGCGTGCAAGCGTTGATGCCGATACTTGGGTGATATCCTCCCCGAGAGCTTGTAGCACCGCCCAAATTATCCGATCGCGGCGGGCGGGTTGCATATAGGCATCGTCACCGTATGTTTCCAGTCCGTAGCGAACACCGCGAACTACCAGACGGGTCGATGACTGAAAATGCTTCCGGGCTGCCGAAACGCGTTTCTTGTGATTTTTCGTTGCCCCGGATTGCTCCCGCCCCTCGATTTCCCGTTCCGCGGCTCGCTTTACGCATCCAAGGATAGTCCGCATATGTTCGAACTCTGCCTTAAGCTCATCGTCGGAAAGGTTTTTGCCGGTATTTTCTTCCACTTCAGCCCTGAAGTGATCGCGTAGGGGCGGATTATCTTCGATGTATGAGGGGTCCAAGGGTAACGAGATGGTGTCGTCCGTGAATGCGTCAAGGCATTCTCTTATCGCGTCTGTTGCTTCGCGCAATCTGTCGTCATAAGGGGCGCGGTTGAATAGGCTAAGCACACCCATAACGTAGCTGCCCGATACCTGTCTCACACCATCAACAATCTGGCGCTCAAGTTCTTTCGGAATACCCTCGCGGTTTGGCAGGTCGTAACCCTGAATCATCGTCTTTAAATCTTCCGGGTCACCGCGGTCAAGGGTGCGGAAAAGCCAATGGGGCAGTCGGTCAGTGACCGGAGCAAGCTTCGGATGTCGGAAAGGGCTGCCTCTTGTCATCACCGCCGCCCCTTCAACGGCACAACGTTCGCGTCCCCCGCCTTGAGGCTGTCGAGGTAGTCCGCCCACGTCTGCATCATCGAGCGGCGATCCTCCAGCCATTGGGTCCGGTTGTAGGCGCGGCCGTGTACGTCGCGGACGCGGTGGCCCAACTGCATCTCGACGATCTCCACCGGGAAGCCCAGGCGCTCCACCAGGATGGTCCGCGCCATCGCCCGGAAGCCGTGACCCGTCATCTCGTCGCCGTAGCCCATGCGCTTCAGTGCGGCGTTGATCGTGTTGTTCGACATGGGGCGGCCCTTGCCGCGCACGCTCGGGAAAACGTAGCTGCCGCGGCCGGTTATCGGCTCCAGTTCGCGTAGAACGTCGAGCGCCTGCCGGGGGAGGGGGACCACCAGCGGCACCCCGCCCTTGGCGGTCGTGGCCCACTCGCCACGCTCCATATCGAAGTCCGCCCACTCGGCTTTGCGTAGCTCGCCAGGGCGGACGATCAGCATGGGGGCGAGGCGCAGGGCGGCCCGGGTGGCCGGCTGTCCGCCGTAATCGTCGATGGTGCGGAGTAGCGGCGCTACCTCGTCGGGCTTCACCAGGGCGGCATGATGGGTCGGCCGGGAGGGCGGCAGCGCATCGCGCAGGTCCGGGGTCGGGTCACGCTCGGCGCGGCCGGTGGCGATGGCGTAGCGCATCACCTGCCCAATGAGCGCCTTCACCCGGTGCGCGGTTTCCACCTTCCCCTGGTCCACGATCCGGCGCAGGGCGTCCAGTACCTCGGGCGGGTTGATCTCACGGACGGGCGTGCGGGCGAGGGTAGGGAAGGCGTATTGCTCCAGGCGACGGAGATTGCGCTCGGCGTGCTCGGCGACCACCTCCGCGGAATGCTTGGATTCGTACCACTCCCGCGCCAGGGCCTCGAAGGTGTTGGCGGTCGCCTCGGCCTGAGCGGCGCGGGTGGCTTTGCGGTGGGCGCTCGGGTCCACGCCGTCGTCGAGTAGCCCGCGGGCCTCGTCGCGCTTGTCCCGAGCTTGCTTCAGGCTGGTCTCGGGATAGGTGCCGAGCGAAAGCATCCGTTGCTTCCCCCCGTAGCGGTAGCGAAACCGCCACCACTTCCCGCCCTTCGGCGTCACCAGTAAGGACAGCCCCTTGCCATCGGCCATCGTGTACTGCCGCTCGGCGGGCTTGGCTTGCCTTGCTTCCCGGTCGGTCAGCGCCATCTCACACCCCCGCTGTGTGTAACCACCTTGGCGTACCCCGGGGTTACTCACGCCGTTACACACACATGTGCTAGGCTTCCCCTGGAACGCAACGGACCTAATGGTAACAAAAAACCCCGCGAGAAGCGGGGTTAGAGGGTTTCAGGGAACTGTTTGGAACGCGCTGAAACGATAAATGGTGGAGGCGGCGGGAATCGAACCCGCGTCCGCGGGACCTCCGCCCCAGGGTCTACATGCTTAGATCCGTCTATTA
>NZ_WNXE01001140.1:0-514 GCF_010993615.1 Arhodomonas sp. KWT
GTAGCCGCCCCCGGGCCCATTTCCCGGCGGCGGGCCGTAGCTCACGTGGACGTGGCGCAGCACCCAGCGGATCAGGAACCGTCGTGTCCAGGGGATGAGGCAGGCAAACCCGAACACGTCCGTGATGAATCCCGGAGTGAGCAGCAGGACACCGCCCAGTGCCAGCGCCACGCCCTCGAAAAGCTCGATGGCGGGCACGCTGCCCCGGTTCATGTTCGCCCGCGCGCGGGTGAGTGTCTCCAGCCCCTGCTGGCGCAGCAGCGCGGTACCGGCCGCCGCGGTGAGCAGACACAGGGCGATGGTCGGCAGTGCACCGATGGCGCTCCCCACCTCGATGAGGACGTACAGCTCCATCAGCGGCGCACCGATGAACAGCAGCAGAATCAGTAATGGCAAGGCTCTACTCCGTTGATAACTGGGCGGCCGGTCACCGCACCTCCACCTCGCGGCTCGCCTGGCGGAACTTCACCCGCCAGCCGGACCACACCGGCAGCTCCCACCGCCGGGGGTCGCG
>NZ_WNXE01001141.1:0-513 GCF_010993615.1 Arhodomonas sp. KWT
GGCTCGCTGCACAAGCACGTCAGCGCGCTGATCGAGGCCGGCCTGGTCGAGCCGATGAACGGCCGCCGCCGCGGCGTCCACCTCACCGAGGCGGCACAGGACAGCGACAGCCTGCCGTTGCTCGGGCGCATCGCCGCGGGCCTGCCCATCGAGGCGGTGACCGACAGCGAACCGGTGGCCGTGCCCGAGCTGCTGCGCGGGCGCGGCGAGTGTTACGTGCTGCAGGTGCGCGGCGACTCCATGATCGACGACGGCATCCACGACGGCGACTGGGTGGTGGTCGAGCACCGCGAGCACGCCCGCGACGGTGAGGTGGTGGTCGCGCTCATCGACAACGAGGCCGCCACCCTCAAGCGCATCGAGCAGCGCCCGGACGAGGTGATCCTCCACCCCGCCAACGCGGACCACGCCCCCCAGCGCTACGCCCCCGACCAGGTCACGGTCCAGGGCGTCGTGGTCGGCCAGATGCGTCGGTACGACTGACATGGCCGGTGCGGACGAAGTGCTCGTCCT
>NZ_WNXE01001142.1:0-513 GCF_010993615.1 Arhodomonas sp. KWT
CCGGTATCGAGCGCGAATTCCTGCTGATGCATCGACCCTCCCGGTCGTCCACCGCACCTGCGGCGCTGAATGACTGACCCGCTAGGCGCCGCGCACGCGGCTGCTACGCGGAATCCCTTACGTAATGAACCGAATGGGCGCGGCCCGCCGTGCCCACCATGATTACTCCCGAGCGTCGCGACGGCAACGCCGCGGTGCGAAACACCCGACAACGCGCAAGAGGAGACACGTTATGTCCACCACCAACCGCTACACCGCCCTCGGCCTCGCCGGCGCTTTCGCCCTAGCGTTGAGCGGTGCCGCGCTCACGGGCACGGCCGTCGCCGCCGAAAAGGACATGGTCAAGTGCTACGGCGTCGCCAAGGCCGGCCAGAACGACTGCAAGGCCGGCCCCGGGACCACCTGCGCCGGGACCTCCTCGGTGGACTACCAGGGCAACGCCTGGAAGCTCGTGCCCGCCGGCACCTGCGAGTCCATGGCGCTGCCCGGCGGTCGCACCGGCAGCCTCGAGCC
>NZ_WNXE01001143.1:0-512 GCF_010993615.1 Arhodomonas sp. KWT
CCGAAGACGCTGCGGAGTCCGTCCAGGGGGAGCGGGATCACCGTGCTCTGGCTCTGCGCCGAGATGTCCGAGAGCGTCTGGAGGTAGCGCAGCTGCAGGGCTTCCGGCTGGGTGGCGATGCGCGCCGCGGCGGCGACCAGCTGCTCGGCGGCCTGGTTCTCGCCCTCGGCGTTGATGATCTTCGCTCGCCGGTTGCGCTCCGCCTCGGCCTGCCGGGCGATGGCACGGATCATGGATTCGTCGATGTCCACGTGCTTGATCTCGACATTGGCAACCTTGATGCCCCAGGCGTCCGTCTGCTCGTCGAGGATCTCCTGGATGTCCGCGTTGAGCTTCTCGCGTTCGGCGAGCATCTCGTCGAGCTCGTGCTGGCCGAGTACCGAGCGCAGCGTGGTCTGGGCGAGCTGGCTGGTCGCGGCGAAGAAGTCCTCGACGTAGATCACCGCACGCTCCGGGTCGACCACCCGGAAGTAGAGTACGGCGTTGACCTTCACGGAGACGTTGTCCCGGGA
>NZ_WNXE01001144.1:0-512 GCF_010993615.1 Arhodomonas sp. KWT
ACGAACACGTTGCGCTGCTTCATCAGCGCGGCCATGCGCACGGCATTGCGGGCGTAATCGGAGAACACCAGGAAGGTGCCACCATAGGGCACGAACCCGCCGTGCAGGGCGATGCCGTTCATCGCCGCCGCCATGCCGAACTCGCGCACGCCGTAGAAGACGTAGTTGCCGTCGCCGTCGGCGGCGGTCACCGGCGTGCAGTCCGCCCACCAGGTGTTGTTGGAGCCCGTGAGATCGGCGGAGCCGCCGAGGAGCTCCGGCATGTACGGCCCGACGGCATTGAGCGCGGCCTGCGAGGCCTTGCGCGTGGCCATCGAGTCGCCGGCCTCCTGGGCCTGGGCGATGGCCGCCTCCAGGTGCCCGGCCAGGCGCTCGGGCAGCTCGCCGGCCATGCGCCGGCGGAAGTCCCGGGCGAGCTCGGGATGAGCGGCCTCGTACGCGGCGAAGGTCTCGCGCCACTGCGCCTCGGCGCGCTCGCCCTCACTCCGGGCGTCCCAGCCGGCGTAGACGGT
>NZ_WNXE01001145.1:0-512 GCF_010993615.1 Arhodomonas sp. KWT
AGTGTGGACGGCAACGACGCTCAGGTCCGCGGCCTGCTGCCGCGCCTGGAGCGCGAACTCAAGCGCCTCGCCGATCTTGGCGCGGGTGCCGAGCCGCGTCCCGATCTGCTGCGGGATATGCTCTATGTCCTCGCCGGCGTCGACAGTCCCGGCAGGCGGGTCCGCGCCGTGCAGCAGGTCTACGACCTGGACGGACTGCGACGGCGCATCGCCCGGCTGCAGTCCGAGGGCGGCGAAGGTGCGGATCTCGATGCCCTGCGCACCGTTGCCGGCGTGCTCCGGGAGGACGTCGCCGCCGTCAAGGATAGCCTCGACCTGCACGTGCGCGCCGGCGACGCCGACAGCGAGCGTCTGCGCGAGGCGGCCGACGGCATGCACCGGGTGAGCGATACCCTCGGTGTGCTCGGGCTGGAGAGCCAGCGCCGTGCCCTCGCTGAGCATGCGGAAACGCTGGTGAACGGCGACCCGGACGACGAGGGCATTATGGCGGTCGCCGAGGCCCTGCTGTCGGT
>NZ_WNXE01001146.1:0-512 GCF_010993615.1 Arhodomonas sp. KWT
TCCGCCCCTGCCCCTTCGGCCACGTCGGCGACGGCAACATCCACTTCAACCTGAGCCAGCCGACGGACATGGACCCGACGGCCTTCCTGGCACGCTGGGACGAATTCAACCGCCTGGTGCACGACATCGTGGCGGAGCTGGACGGCTCCTTCGCCGCCGAGCACGGCGTCGGACAGCTCAAGCCCGGCGAGGTGGAGCGCCTCAAGCCCGCGGTCGAGCGGGACATGATGTGGGGCATCAAGGACGCCCTGGACCCGGGGAACCGCCTCAACCCGGGCAAGGTCGTACCGCCGCGCACGCGCTGAACCGGCGGGTGACTGCTGGCTGCGCGTGTCGGCTGCCAGGAGCAGCCGACCTACTGATGCCCGACGGTGGCAGGTCACCCAGCGGAAGACCCGTGGGTCGTGCACGGCCGCGGGCCGTGTGCGACGCCTTCAATGACCGAGCCGGAATGTCGCACGCCTGCGGCGCACGACCTACAGCGCAGGCCCGCCGGTGAGGGTCACGCAGGT
>NZ_WNXE01001147.1:0-512 GCF_010993615.1 Arhodomonas sp. KWT
GCGATCCTGGACCTGCGCCTGCACCGCCTCACCGGGCTGGAGCAGGACAAGATCCTGGACGAGTACCGCGAGCTGCTTGCCACCATCGAGGACCTGCTCGACATCCTCGCCAGCGGTGACCGGCTCATGCGCGAGATCCGCGAGGAGCTGGTCTCGCTGCGCGAGCGCTTCGGCGACGAGCGCCGCACCGAGATCCTCCACGACGAGCTCGACCTCACCACCGAGGACCTGATCCCGCCGGAGGACGTGGTCGTCACGCTCTCGCACAACGGCTACGCCAAGAGCCAGCCGCTGGACAGCTACCAGGCCCAGCGCCGCGGCGGCAAGGGCAAGTCGGCGACGCGCATGAAGGACGAGGACTTCATCGACCAGCTGTTCGTCGCCAACACCCACGATCACCTGCTGTGCTTCTCCAGCCGCGGCAAGGTCTACCGCCTGCGGGTCTACGAGCTGCCCCACGGCAGCCGCAACGCCCGCGGCAAGCCGGTGGTGAATCTCCTGCCGCTGGAGTC
>NZ_WNXE01001148.1:0-511 GCF_010993615.1 Arhodomonas sp. KWT
GTGATCGAGCGCCTGAATTTCGCCCACGCCGCGCTGAACTCCGGCACCGGCCCGACGCCGGAGGCGCCGTTCGGCGGTATGAAGCAGTCCGGCTACGGCCGCGAGGGCGGTATCGAGGGGCTGTTCGAGTTCGTGGAGACGCAGACCGTCCCCGAGGCGGACTGATCCGGCCCGATCCCCTCATGGCCGGCGGGCAGCGCCCGCCGGCCGCTCTCGCCCGGGCCGTCGGGCCCGCCGCGGTGGCCTAGGGGCTGCCGCCCTCCAGGAAGGTCAGCACCCGGCCGTGGGACAGCGCCGCCGCGTGCCGGTGATACGCACTCCGCGCCCAGCAGTTGAAGCCGTGATCGGCCCCGTCGTAGACGTGGATCCCGACGTCGCCGCGGCCGAAGAAGGCCCGGCGGGCCTCGTCGACGTGGGCGTCGGTGATGTGCCCATCGTTGCCGGCGAAGTGGAACTGCGCCGGCACGGTGAGACGGGCGGCCTTGTCGAGGTGCCGGTGGATGCCCCCCGG
>NZ_WNXE01001149.1:0-511 GCF_010993615.1 Arhodomonas sp. KWT
GCCGGCATCGACCCGCTGTGGTTCGGCATCTTCCTGGTGGTCGTGGTGGAGATGTCGCAGATCACCCCGCCGGTGGGGTTCAACCTGTTCGTGCTCCAGGGGCTGACAGGGCGCAACATCTTCCGCATCGCCGGCGCCTCACTGCCGTTCTTCCTGGTGCTCCTGAGCGCCGTCGTCATCCTGGTGCTATTCCCGGAGCTGGCGACCTGGCTGCCCCGGCAGATGGCCCGCTAGGGCCTGCGGACGCTCACCCGCGACGGAACGCCTTTCGATACACCCGTGCGCTGCGCCGTCACCGCAGCGGACGCCGTACGTACCACGACGGTCCCCACCGGCGGCGCGGCGCACCGCCACCGCCGGCCCGGTGACCGGATTCGACACACGCATGCGAGCCGAGCACAGCCAATGAACGACAACACCGCACCTCACGGCAACGGCCAGTGGCAGTTCTGGATCGACCGCGGCGGCACCTTCACCGACGTCATCGGTCGTCGCCCGGACGGGACCGTGC
>NZ_WNXE01000114.1:0-9321 GCF_010993615.1 Arhodomonas sp. KWT
ACCTCGCCGTCGTCGTCATGGAAACCGGTGACCAGGCACTCCGAGCGGATCGGGCCGATCTGTTTGGACGGGAAGTTCACCACCGCCACCACCTGCCGCCCGACCAGCGACTCCGGCGTGTAGTGCGCGGTGATCTGGGCGCTGGACTTGCGCTGCCCGATCTCAGGGCCGAAGTCCACGTGCAGGATATAGGCGGGCCGGCGCGCCTCGGGGAACGGCTCCGCCGAGACCACCCGGCCCACACGCAGCTCCACCTTCATGAAATCGTCGAACGTGATCGTCTCCATCATTCCTCCCCGTCGCGTTGTTGCTGAGCGCGGCCACTTGGCGGAGTGCCCCGCGGGGGCACACTATACCCGCCGGCGGCACGCCGTGCCGTCACAACGCCACAGGGAGTCGGCATGATCGAGAGCCAGCAGCTGACCCGGCGCTATGCCGGTGTCACCGCCGTTGAGGACGTGTCCTTCCGCATCGGCCGCGGCGAGGTCGTGGGCCTGCTCGGGCGCAACGGGGCGGGCAAGAGCACGGTAATGAAGATGCTGGCCGGCGCGCTCGATCCCAGCGCCGGGCAGGTAATCATCGGCGGTGCGGCGATGGACCGGCACCGGCGGGCGCTGCAGCGCCGTATCGGCTACCTGCCGGAGAACTGCCCCGTCTACCCGGAGATGAGGGTCGCCGACTATCTCGACCAGCGTGCCGCCCTCCAGGGGGTTGCACGCCGTAGCCGACCGGCGGCGCTGCGGCGCGCGCTGGCGAGCACCGACCTCGCCGGGCGCGCCGCACAGACCATCGCCACCCTGTCGCGGGGCTACCGCCAGCGCGTGGGCGTCGCCGCTGCCATCATCCACCAGCCGGCGGTGATCATCCTGGACGAGCCCACAAACGGCCTGGACCCCGCCCAGATACGGGGCATGCGCACGCTCATCCGCACCCTGGCGGCAGATGCAACGGTGCTGGTCTCCACGCATATCCTCCAGGAGGTCCGTGCGGTCTGCGACCGGGTGCTGCTGCTGCGCCGCGGCCGCCTGGCACTGGACGCCCCCCTGGACGGCCTGGACCGGCCCACGGGACTGGCGCTCACCGTCGACACCGGGGCGGAGAGGCTGCGCGCGGCGCTGGCCGGTCTCGACGGTCTCGGGGAGGTGACGCCGCTGCCGGCACCAGAGGGCCTGCACCGCTTCGCCATCGACACCGGGACCCCCGGCGCCCTCGCCCCGGCCCTCGCCAGCCGGCTGCACGAGCACGCCATCGGCCTGCACGCCATGGAACCCCGGCGCCGGGACCTGGAGGCGATGTTCGCCGAAACGGAGAACGGGGCCTGACATGCGTGGAATCCGGCAGGTCTTCCGACGCGAGGCGGGGCTGCTCTTCGGGGCCTCGGCCGCCTACCTGTTCATCGGCGCGTTCCTCGCCGTCAGCCTGTTCGCGTTCTTCTGGGTCGAGGCCTTCTTCGCCCGGGGCATCGCCGACCTCCGGCCACTGTTCGAGTGGATGCCGCTGCTGCTGATCGCGCTGGTCGCCGCGGTGACCATGCGCGCGTGGAGCGAGGAACGCCGTGCGGGGACCATGGAGGTCCTGCTCGGCACCCCGGTGGCGAGCCCGGCGCTGGTCGCTGGCAAGTTCCTCGCGGCGATGCTGCTGGTCGCCACCGCGCTGGCGCTGACCCTGCCCCTGGCGGTGACGGTGGCGTGGCTCGGCCCCCTGGATCCGGGGCCGGTGATCGGCGGCTACGTCGCCACCCTGGCCCTGGCCGCGGCCTACGTCGCCATGGGGCTGTTCGTCTCGGCACGCACCGACAACCCGATGGTCGCGCTGATCGCCACCGTACTGCTCACCGGCGGCTTCTACCTCGTCGGCAACGACTGGCTGACCGCCCTGTTCCCGGCGCCGACCGCCGCTGTCATGCGACTGATCGGCACGGGCGCGCGGTTCGAGGCCATCAGCCGGGGCGTGCTCGACCTGCGCGACCTCTACTACTACCTCAGCCTTACCGTCACCTTCCTGGCACTGAACGTCCTGGGCATCGAACGGCTGCGCTGGGCCGGGGCCGGCGGTTCCCGGCGCCGGGCCAGGGCGTGGTACGCGGTCACCGCCCTGGTCGCCGCCAACTGCCTGATCGCCAACGCGTGGCTGCAGCCCGTCACCACCGCGCGGGCGGACCTCACCGCGGGGCATCGCTACACCCTCTCCGCGGCGAGCCGCGACCAGCTCGCGGGCCTCGACGGAGCACTGATGATCCGCGGCTACTTCAGCGGCCGGACCCACCCGCTGCTCGCACCCCTGGTCCCGCAGCTCCGCGACCTTCTCGGCGAGTACGCCCGCGCCGGCGACGGGCGGGTCCGCGTCGACACCGTGGACCCGCAGACAAACGCGTCGCTCGCCCGGCGCATCCGCGAGGACTACGGCATCGAACCGGTGTCGCTCAAGAGCGCGAATCGCTACGAGTCCTCGGTGGTGAGCGCCTACTTCCATGTGCTCGTGCGCTACGGCGGCGAGCACGTGGTCCTCGACTACCGCGACCTGGTGGCGATCAAGGGCGGGCGCGGCGGCGATGTGCGAGTGACCCTGCGCAACCCGGAGTACGCACTGACCTCGGCGATCCGCAAGGTGCGACGGCGGGCCCGCCACAACGGCAACCCCTTCACCGGACTCGACGCGCCGGTCACCTTCCACGGCTACGTCTCGCCGGCGGCCGGACTGCCCGGCCCCCTGGCGAAGCTGCGGGGCTCGCTCGAGGATATCCTCGCGGACCTGCGCAGGCGCTCGGACGGACGGCTGCGCGTGTCCTTCGACAATCCGCAGGCCGGCGACGCCGCCCTCGCCCGCCGCCTCCGGAACGAGTACGGCTTCCGCGCGATGACCACCCGGGCCAACCGCGACGAGAGCTTCTACTTCTACATGGTCCTGGAGCAGAACGGGCGCACGGTCACCGTCGACCTCCCCCGGGACCTCGACCCCGATACCCTGCGCGAGGCGATCGAGTCCGGCATCCGGCGCTTCGACGCCCGCCAGCAGCGCACCATCGCCGTCTACCGGCCGCCCAAGGGCCTGCGCGCGCGCCTCGGTACCGGCGGGCGGACCTACCGCACCCTGCTCCAGCGCCTGGAGCAGCACGCCACCGTCGCGCGCACGGACCTGCGCGACGGTCATGTGCCCACCGGCACCGACCTGCTGCTGGTGCTCTCCCCGCGGGGCCTGGACGAGCGCCAGCGCTTCGCCATCGACCAGTTCCTGATGACCGGCGGCACGGTGGTCGTCGCCGGCTCGCGCCGCCCGGTGCTGGTCAGCGCCGAGGACGGGCTGAGCGTGCAGCCCGGCGACACCGGTCTGGCGGACTGGCTGGGGCACAACGGCGTGTCCATCGGCGACCGCTTCGTTCTCGACCCGCAGAGCGGCTCACTCACCCTGCCCTCGCGCCGCAACGGCGAGGTGAGCATGCAGACCATGGACTACCCCCTGTTCGTCGACGTACGCGGCGACGGGCTCGCCGATGTGCCGGCGCTGGGTAACCTCCGGCAGGTCACCATGGCCTGGAGCGCACCGGTCCAAGTGGCCACGGCAAAGGCCCGGGGACTCTCCATCACGCCGCTGGTACGCAGCTCCCCGCGGGCGTGGACCAGCAGCGAGCGCGCGCTGCTGCCGGACTACGACGCCCACCCGCTGCTCGGCTTCCCGCAGCCGCAGGACCGCGGCCGGCGCACCCTGGGGGTGATGCTGCAGGGACGCTTCACCTCCGCCTTCGACACCCCGCCCGGCCCCGGGCCGGACGGCGACGGCGCGGCCCGGGCCACGCCGCTGATCGATCACTCACCGGACGGCACGCGGCTGGTGGTGTTCGGCGGAAGCAATTTCCTCACCGACTCCGCACTGGACATCATGGCGCGGAGCATGGAGACCCAGTACCTGCAGCCGGTGACGATGGTGCAGAACCTGGTCGAGGCCTCGCTGGCCGATCCCGCGCTGATCGCCCTGCGTGGGCGCAACCGCTTCTCGCGGCTGCTCCGGCCGATGCGCGACGAGACCCGCCGGATGGTGGAGTACGGCAACTACGCGGCGGCGCTGGCCGGCCTGCTGCTGGTGCTCGTCGCCCAGCGCGCCGCGGCCTGGCGCCGGCGTCGCCGCCTGCGCCGGATACTCACGGAGGAGGGATGACGATGCACCGCCTGATCCTCGCGCTCGCCGCGCTGCTCGCCGTCCAGATCGCCGTCACCGCCGCCGTCTGGGGCACCGCCCCGACGGCGGCGACGCCTATCACCCCGGACACGGCCATCGACACGGGCTAGCCGCGGTCGGCGAGCCCGTCCGGCAACGCCGCCACCCGCCGCATCTCCGGGGTGTCGAGCACCGCGGGCTCGGCGAGATAGGCCAGCGCGAAGTCCATGCCGTCGTTGCCCCAGAACAGCTCGTCGCCCACCGCCAGGGTGGGCACGCCGAAGACGCCGCGCTCGATGGCGGCCGCGGTCTCCCCGCGCAGCCGGGCACGTACCGACGCCTCACCGGCCGCGTCCACCGACACCCCGAGTCGCTCGGCGGCACCGGCCACCGCCGCCTCCGTGCGCGGGTCGACACCGGTGGTCCACAGGTACTCGAAGATGTGACGGACCGCCCGGCGTCCGCACCCGGCGGCGACGGCCAGGCGCAGGTAGGGCACCGGGTTGAACGGATGTGCCGCCGGGAAACGCAGCGGTATGCCGTGGGTCTGGGCGTAGCGCACGCACACCCGGTAGGTCCACAGCCGCTTGCCCGGGATCTCCGCCGGCCCCTTCTGCCCCCAGTGCGAGAGCACGGCACCGAGCACCACCGGGTGCAGCACCGGCTCCGAGGGCAGCTCGTCCAGACGCTGCAGCGCGAACCAGGAGAACGGCGAGACGACATCGAAGTACCAGTCCAGTGCGGTGCCCATCGGCCCCTCCCGGTTGCGGCTGTTCACATTCCGGCGCTTTACCCCGGCCCACCGCGAGTGTAGCGTCAGCGCCGCAGCCGTGCGTCGCCACCACCGGGAGTGCCATTGACCACACTGATGCTGTGGAGCGCCGTGGCCCTGATCGCCATCGGCGTGATCTGGAAGGGCAGCGGCCTGCTGGAACGCGCCGCCGAACGGCTGTCCGCCTACTACGAGCTGCCGGAGATCGTGCAGGGCGCCATCGTCGTGGCCATCGGCTCGAGCTTCCCCGAACTCTCCACCACCGTGATCTCCACGCTGGTGCACGGCGAGTTCGAGCTGGGTGTCTCCGCCATCGTCGGCTCGGCGCTGTTCAACATCCTGGTCATCCCCGCCGTCTGCGGCCTCTCGGGCAAGCGCCAGCTCCACGCGAACCGCGACCTCGTCTACAAGGAGGCGCAGTTCTACATGATCGCCGTCGCGGTGCTGACCCTGAGCTTCTCCTTCGCGGTCATCTATCACCCGGTGGCAGCCACCCCCGGCGCCATCAGCGGTTCGATGACGCGGGGCCTGGCGCTGATCCCGCTCGCCGTGTACGCCCTCTACATCTTCGTGCAGTACCAGGACACCCTGGAGTACAGCTCGGAGGTGGACGCCTCGCACATCCGCCCCGGCCGCGAATGGGCACTGCTCGGGGTGTCGCTCGCGATCACGGTCGCCGGCGTGGAGGCGCTGGTGCGGGCGGCGCTGCACTTCGGGGAGTACTTTGGCACACCGAGCTTCCTGTGGGGCATGACCGTGGTCGCTGCGGGCACGTCCGTGCCGGACGCCTTCGTCTCCGTGCGCGCCGCCCGCGACGGGCGCGGGGTCACCAGCGTCGCCAACGTCCTCGGCAGCAATATCTTCGACCTGCTGGTGTGCATCCCCGCCGGAATCCTGCTCGGCGGCGCGGCGGTGATCAATTTCTCCGTCGCCGCGCCACTAATGGGCCTCCTGACCGGTGCCACGGTGCTGCTTTTCCTGCTCATGCGCACCCGCATGGTCCTCAGCCGTCACGAGTCGGTGGCCCTGCTCGCGGCCTACGCAGCACTGCTGGTCTGGATCACGCTGGAGAGTTTCGGCACGATCGACCTGGTACCGGGCCTGCCCCCGGACGCACCCGCCTGACCCCGCAGCTCTGGACCGCCGCAACAGGGCGGGCCTACCCTGTTGACTGGCGATAGGGGGAAACCCGGCGAGGGCACTCCGCGGGGCATGGCGATGCCATTGCACCTGCGTCTGCGTGTCGAACCCGACTCAACTTCTCAGAGGTATTCTCGTGTGCCAGAGCGCCGTAGCGATTCGGGAGCAGGGCGCATGCGGCCCGGGGGCGCCGGGACCGGCTGACTCATGACGGTATCTCCGGGTGAATTGGCGAAAGGCGCCGCGGCGCGCGAAACGCGAAAGGGCCGATCCCCGTGGCGCACCGCCGCCGTCATCGCCGGTGGTTACCTCGCCTTCGGGCTGCTGTGGATACTGATATCGGACTGGCTGCTGGCGCTGATGGCACCCGGCGAAGCCGCCCTGTCGGAGTGGCAGACGTACAAGGGTATGGCATTCGTGGCGTTGAGCGCGGGGGTCATCGCCGTGCTCGCGCTGGCTGAAGCACGCCGTGCACGCCGGGTGGACGTCTTCTGGCACGGCATCATCGACGGGGCGCGGGAAGGATTCTGGATGGTCGACCCCAACGGCCGCACTGTCGAGGTCAACGCCACCCTGGCCGAACGGCTCGGCTACTCCCGCGAGACGATGCGGGGGCGCCCGCCGTTCGAGTTCGCCGACCCCGCCAGCCGCGCCGATTTCCAGCACCAGGTGGGACACGACGGCCTCCCCGGTCTGCGCCACCAGGACGCCGCGCCGCGGCGCTACGAGGTCACGCTGCTCTCCCGCGACGGCGAACGGGTACCCGCCCTGTTCCACGCCACCAGCCTGTACGACGAACACGGCCACCTGACCGGCTCCTACGCCTTCGTCACCGATCTCACCGAGCATCGCCGCCGTGAACGCGAGCTCGAGCTTGCCCGCTACGCCCTCGAACACAGCTTCGACGCCATACTTCGGGTAGCCCCCGATGGCCGCATCGTCGATGCCAATCGGGCCGCCTGCACTATGCTCGGCTACACCCGCGACGAGCTGCTGGCGCTGGCAATCCCGGACGTGAACACGGATTACACGCGGGAGAACTGGACGGCCCACTGGGAGGCAGTCCGTCAGCAGAGGATCATGCGGCTGGAAACGCGGGACCGGCGCAAGGACGGCACCACCGTCCCCGTCGAGGTGGGCATCAGCATGCTCACCTACGGTGGCGAGACCTTCATGATCTCCGTGCTCCGTGATCTCACCGAACGCGAACATAACGAGGCGCGGCTGAGAAGGACCAACCGCGCACTACGCTCGCTGAGCCGCGCCAATGCCGCGCTGATCCACGCCGAAGACGTGGACGGTCTGCTCCTGGGTGTGTGCCGGGCGCTGACGGACACCGACGACGGCTACCCGCTGGCGTGGGTCGGCTGGGCGGAGGAAGACGAGGCGCGCAGCATCCGCGCGGTCGCTGCCTCCGGGGACGGCGCGGACTATCTCCGGGCAATCCGTGTGAGCTGGGCCGGGGATGACTTCCACGGCCAGGGCCCCGCGGGGACCGCCGTGCGCACGGGCAGCATGCAGCGCATCGACAGCATCGAGGACGACCCGGGATTCCGGCCCTGGCGAGAGGCCGCCACCTCCCACGGCCTGCACGCCGTTATTGCGGTACCCATCGTTCTGGACGGCCAACCCCGCGGCGTACTCAGCGTCTATGCGGACATAGCCAATGCATTCGGCGACGCCGAAGCGGACCTGCTCCGCGAGCTCGCCGACGATATCGCCTTCGGTGTGGAGGCGTTGCGCATCCGTGCCGAGCACGAACGCCAGCTCTCCGAGCTGCGCCTCGCCGCCACGGTGTTCGAGCACAGCGCCGAGGGCATCGTGGTCACCGACCCGCAACAGCGCATCGTCGCGGTGAACCAGGCCTTCACCCGGATCACCGGCTACCCGGAATCCGAGGCCGTCGGCGAGACCCCCGCCCTGCTCCACTCCGGGGTTCAGAGCACCGAGTTCTATCGCAACATGTGGCGCGAGCTGACCGGCCGCGGCGTCTGGCAGGGGCAGATCTGGAATCGCCGCCGCAACGGCGAGACCTATCCGGAATGGCTCACGATCACCGAAGTGCGCAGCGATGACGGCGCCCTGGAGAACTATGTCGCCGTGTTCGCCGACATCACCGAGGCCCACCAGGCGCAGGAGGAGCTGACCTACCGTACCTACCACGACCACCTGACCGGCCTGCCGAACCGCGCCTTCTTCCGCGAGCGGCTGGAGCACGCGCTGGCCACCGCGGACCGCCGCGGCCGGACACTCGCCGTGGTTCTGCTCGACCTGGAGGGCTTCGGCGCAATCAACGACAGCCTCGGACCGGAGGCCGGTGACACCGTGCTGCGGCAGGCCGCAGAGCGGCTCGGTGCCCATCTCGACGCCGACGACACCCTGTCGCGGCCCGGCGGCGACGAGTTCTGGATACTCCTGGAGAACATCGGCCGGCACCATCAGGCCGACCACGAGCTCCAGCGACTGATCGACGCCCTCGCCGACCCGCTCACCGTGTCCGGCCAGACCCTGCGCCTGGCAGCGAGCGTGGGCGTCGCCCTGGCCCCCACGGACGGCAGGACCACCGACGAGCTCCTTACCCGCGCGGCCACCGCCCTGCACCGGGCGCAGCAGTCCGGGCGCAGGCGCATCGAGTACTTCCAGGCCGATATGCACGAGCAGGTCCAGCGCCGCGTCCGGCTGGAGGAGGCCTTAAAGGTCGCCATCGACGCCGGCGAGCTGCGGCTGTGGTATCAGCCCCAGGTCGACCTCGACAGCGGCGAGACCGTAGCCGTGGAGGCGCTGGTGCGCTGGCAGCACCCGGAATGGGGACTCGTTCCACCGGCGGAATTCATCCCCCTCGCGGAGGAGACCGGACTGGTGGTACCGCTGGGGGAATGGGTCCTGCACGAGGCGATCGCCCAGTGCGCCGAGTGGCGGCGGCGCGGCCTGCCGGTACAGCGGATCGGCGTGAACGTCGCCGCCGCCCAGCTCCAGGCCGCGGACTGGCCCGACCGGGTCGCCGCGGCCCTCGACCGTGGCGGCCTGGCCCCCGAGGGCCTGGAGCTGGAGATTACGGAGCAGGGCTTTCTGGCGGACGTCGGCGCGACGATGGCCAATATCGACCGTCTCGTCGACATGGGCATCCAGCTCGCCATAGACGACTTCGGCACGGGCTACAGCTCGCTCGCCTATCTCAAGCGCGTCCGTGCACGCACCCTCAAGATCGACAAGGCGTTTATCCGCGGGCTGCCCGACGACGAGCACGACCGCTCCAT
>NZ_WNXE01001150.1:0-511 GCF_010993615.1 Arhodomonas sp. KWT
GTGATCGAGCGCCTGAATTTCGCCCACGCCGCGCTGAACTCCGGCACCGGCCCGACGCCGGAGGCGCCGTTCGGCGGCATGAAGCAGTCCGGCTACGGCCGCGAGGGCGGCATCGAGGGGCTGTTCGAGTTCGTGGAGACGCAGACGGTCCCCGAGGCGGACTGATCCAGCCCGATCCCCTCATGGCCGGCGGGCAGCGCCCGCCGGCCGTTCTCGCCCGGGCCGTCAGGTCCGCCGCGGTGGCCTAGGGGCTGTCGCCCTCCAGGAAGGTCAGCACCCGCCCGTGGGACAGCGCCGCCGCGTGCCGGTGATACGCCCCCCGTGCCCAGCAGTTGAAGCCGTGATCGGCCCCGTCGTAGACGTGGATCCCGACGTCGCCGCGACCGAAGAAGGCCCGGCGGGTCTCGTCGACGTGGGCATCGGTGATGTGCCCGTCGTTGCCGGCGAAGTGGAACTGCGCCGGCACGGTGAGACGGGCGGCCTTGTCGAGGTGCCGGTGGATGCCCCCCGG
>NZ_WNXE01001151.1:0-510 GCF_010993615.1 Arhodomonas sp. KWT
ATCGCCGGCGGTCTCACCTTCGCGACGGCGCTCACGCTGGTGCTCACGCCGTGCCTGCTGATGCTGGGGGCCAACGTCGCCGAGGCCTTGAGGCGGCGGCGCGCCTAGGGCTCAGCCACGGGCGATGAGGGCATCCGCCGCCTCCGCCAGGTCGGCGGCGATGATCGTCGGCGCCGGGAACAGCGCCTCCGGGACCTGGCCGGGGCGCGCGATGAAGGCGCCCTGCCAGCCGGCGCTCATGGCACCGGCGATGTCCCAGCCGTGGGCGGCCACCATCGTCAGTGCGGCCGGGCGCTCGCCGATCAGCCGGGCGGCGGTGTCGTAGACGGCGCGTGCCGGCTTGAGCGCGCGCGCGGCGTCCACCGAGTGCATCGCGTCCAGCAGCGGGCTGAGCCCCGCATGGGCGAGCTGGTCGCGCATCACCTCCGGGGCGGAGTTGGTCAGGGCCACCAGCGGGAAGCCGGCATCCCGCAGGCGGGCGAGGGCGTCCGCAACCTCCGGGTGGGGCGG
>NZ_WNXE01001152.1:0-510 GCF_010993615.1 Arhodomonas sp. KWT
TCTCGCCGATCACCGCGGTCGCCGCCGGACAGGCTCCGGCGGCGACACCCTGTAAGGCGACTCCCCGTCGCCTGATTACTCCTCGACCACCGCCTCGCTGATCTCGAAGAGCAGCTCGTCGGTACCCTCGTCTGCGTCGATGGCGACGTGGCCACCGTTGGTGAGCCGGCCGAAGAGCAGCTCGTCCGCCAGCGGCCGCTTGATCCGGTCCTGGATGAGGCGGGCCATCGGCCGCGCGCCCATCTTCGGATCGTAGCCCTGGGTCGCAAGCCATCGCCGCCCGTTGTCGGTAACGTCCACGGTGACCTTCTTCTCCGCGAGCTGGTGACGCAGCTCCCGGATGAACTTCTCCGCCACCTGCTCGACCACAGCCGGGGCCAGCGGATTGAACTGGATCATCGCGTCCAGGCGGTTGCGGAACTCCGGCGTGAACGTCCGGCGGATCGCCTCCACGCCGTCGCTGGCATGATCCTGCGTGGTAAACCCGATGGATCGACGGCTCTGCTCCTC
>NZ_WNXE01001153.1:0-510 GCF_010993615.1 Arhodomonas sp. KWT
CGGCAGGACCGTCTCGCGGTAGTCCGCCGGCTGGGCCAGGAAGAGGTCCATGCACGGCATGGAGACCACCCGCACACGGCGGCCCTCCTCGGCCAGGCGCGCCGCGGCGGCCGTCGCCAGCTCGACCTCGGAGCCGCTGGCGACGAGGATCGCCTCCGGCGTGCCGGCGCAGTCGCGCAGGACATAGCCGCCGCGCCGGATATCGGCGAGCTGGCCGGCATCCCGGGGCTGGTGCGCGGTCTTCTGGCGCGAGAGCGCCAGCGCGGAAGGCCCGTCGGTGCGCTCCAGCGCCGCCTGCCACGCGGCCATGGTCTCGGGCACGTCGCAGGGGCGCCACACCGCCAGGTTCGGGATCAGACGCAGGCTCGCCAGGTGCTCGACGGGCTGATGGGTCGGGCCGTCCTCACCCAGGCCGATGGAGTCGTGGGTGAAAACGAACACGTTGCGCTGCTTCATCAGCGCGGCCATGCGCACGGCATTGCGGGCGTAATCGGAGAACACCAGGAAGGT
>NZ_WNXE01001154.1:0-510 GCF_010993615.1 Arhodomonas sp. KWT
CGCCGTGCAGCGCCGCGCCGACGGCGGACGCAGTGCCGGGGCTGAACAGCAGCGGTACGGCGCCGGGCATCTGGGCATGGGCGAACGCGGCGACGATGCCGCCCAGCCGCGTGCACGTCGCGCCGGCGGCCACGCCGAGGGTGTCGAGCAGGCAGCGCCGGGCCTCCGCGAGCGCGGCCTGCGGGAGGTCGCCCGGTCGCAGGCCGAGGGCCCAGCCGGCGATATCGTCGGTGCTCATCGGTCACCGTACTCCAGCAGCCGGCGCACCAGCGGGGTGTCGGCGTCGCGGTGCGTGGGCATGTCGTAGCGGGCGCGGGCGATGGCCTCGCGGTCCAGCTGCGCGGTCACCAGCGCCTCGCCGTCGTCGGCGGCGGCGAGGACCTCGCCGCGCGGGTCAAGGATCCGGCTGCCGCCCCAGAAGTGGCTGTCGCCTTCCGGGCCGTAGCGGTTGGCCATGATCACCGGCGTGGCATAGGTCATGGCGTAGAAGGTGATATTGGTCAGCCAGTT
>NZ_WNXE01001155.1:0-509 GCF_010993615.1 Arhodomonas sp. KWT
AGGTCGTGGATGTGGATATCGCCGCGGCGGTGAGCCTCACCGATCTCCGCGGGGTAGACATGGCTGAGCCAGTAGTTGGCTACGACCTTGCCGGAGACGTTCAGGATCAGTCCGCCGAGGGAGTAGCCCTGGTTCGCGTTGGCGTTGATCCGCCAGTCTTCGCGTCCGAGGTATTCGTTGATGGTCCGCTCGACATCGACGAGCGTGTGCCGGTCCCGCCGCAGCCGGGCGTGCTGTTCGCGGTAGGCGATATAGGCGCGTGCGGTGGTGAAGTGTCCGGTCCCGGCGAGTTCGCGTTCGACGGCGTCCTGGATGGTCTCGACGCCGATTTCGGCATCCCCGTCCCCTGTCTCCGCGAGCCGGGCGATCACTTCTCGAGTGAGGGTCGCCGCGGCCTCGTTGCCGAATTCGCCGGTTGCTGCACCGGCCTGGCGTATCGCCGTGTGAATCTTGTCGGGGTCGAACGGCGCGTGGTTGCCGTCGCGCTTGACGACGCGGGCCGCCGGGGA
>NZ_WNXE01001156.1:0-509 GCF_010993615.1 Arhodomonas sp. KWT
ATACTGAAGCCGTCCTTCGCCAGACGCTTCGCGATGCCCAGACCGATGCCCTGCGCGGCACCCGTCACCAAAGCGACCTTACCTTCAACGGACATAACAGCGCTCCTCAGAATGGAGGGAATGACTGAATGGATAGCGTGCTAATTGATGGGCGGCGGTGCGCGGCAATCGTTCACAAACCCGACGTGCCGGCGTGACGATGCAGCCCGGGGCCGACCACGCGCCTGCTACTGTGAATGCTGATGCCGCACGGGAGATTGACCGTGGTCAACGGCACGGCAACGGAGCCGGACTCACCCGCGGCGAAGGAGACGACGGTTACACGCCCCGCCAGGGGGCGCGGACCGACGCATGACAGGTCGTGGCAGTGACGCCGGGCCGATGACGTCCGGATGGCCTCAGTCGTTCGGCAGGCCGACGGTGCGGCTGGCCCACAGCGCACCGAGGGTGCCGACGGCGCCGGAGAGCAGGTACAGGCCGACGTAGCCCACACCGAGATAGACGGTGAG
>NZ_WNXE01001157.1:0-509 GCF_010993615.1 Arhodomonas sp. KWT
GCGGGACCGCTCACGCCCTCGAGCAGCTGACGCTCCAGCTCCTCGTAGGCCTCGCGGTACTCGTCTTCGGAGAGGTTGCCCGCCTCGCGTTCGGCGTCGAGCTCGACGAAACGCTCACGATGCGCGGACAGGAGGGCCTGGCGCTCACTGACGGCCTCCGCACGGCGACGGCGCAGCAGCGGCACGACGACGAAGGCGACGCCGGCCAGGGCGCCGGCAAGCAGCACCAGCGTGTAGATCACCGGGGTCACGGGCGCCCTCCCTGGGTGTCGTCGTCATCGTCGTCAAGGCCTTCGCTGAGCAGTCGCCGTGCCCGCTCGTGGTCGCCGGCAGACAGGGCCGGCGACCCGGCGGCGGCGCGGTGCCGGCGCACGGCGACGGCCAGCACGGCCACCGCGATCACCAGCAGCCCCAGCGGCCCGAACCACAGCAGCCAGGTCCGTGGATCCACCGGCGGACGGTAGAGGACGAAGTCGCCGTAGCGGTCGGTCATGTAGCCGATGATGGCC
>NZ_WNXE01001158.1:0-507 GCF_010993615.1 Arhodomonas sp. KWT
ATCCAGCCCGGCGAGCTGGCCTACGGCTTCATGTTCTTCCCCGGGGCGAAGGAGGCGCAGTCCGTGGAGCGGCTGCGGCTGTCGGTGGTCGTCGACGGCGAGCGCCAGACCCTGCAGCTGCCGGTTTCCACCGTCACGGCGGGAGGTAATGAATAGCCTATCGTCATGATGCTCCCTTTCAATTTCACCCGGGCGCGGGTGACGCGTAGCGTTCTATCCGAATCGCACGCACAGGGAGATACAGCGATGACGGACAGAAACCGCCTCACCAACGCCGCGGGCGCCCCCGTGGCGGATAACCAGAACTCCAAGACCGCGGGACCGCGCGGCCCGGTGCTGATGGAGGACTACCACCTCCTCGAGCGCATGGCGCACTTCAACCGCGAGCGTATCCCCGAGCGCGTGGTCCACGCCAAGGGGGCCGGCGCCTATGGCACCTTCCGCGTCACCGCGGACATCACCGACTACTCCCGCGCGAGCGTGTTCTCGACGGTGGGCAAGGAGACG
>NZ_WNXE01001159.1:0-507 GCF_010993615.1 Arhodomonas sp. KWT
TCCTGGTGCCCAGCCCGCTGGTGGCGGGGGTTTCGGACCGTTCGGGCGTGCCGGGTGACAAAGGCGGGTGCCGTTCGGTGCAGGATAGACCGGCTCCGGCAGAGCGCAATGCATCGACAGGGGTTGTCCGACGACGGGGTGGATGCGGTGGCCACGGCGGCGGACGGCGCACGGTTCCGTCCGTCCGGTGCCGCGTGGCGGTGATCAGGTGTCGCCGGGTATGTCGTGTTTCTTCATCCGGTAGGCGAGCTGTGGGCGGGTCATGCCCAGCGACCGCGCCGCCTGGCTGAGATTCCCGCCGGCGCGGCGGACGGCATGCCGGATGAGCCGGGGCTCGAGCTCGTCCAGTGAGGCCTGGCGGTCGAGCACGAGATCGGCGAGTTCGTCGAGGCTCGCCGGGGGCCGCGCCGTTTCCGGCGCGGCCGGCCCGTCGGCGGACGGTTCGGTGGCGGGGGCGGACGCCGTGCGGGCGTCCTCGGCGCAGCCGCCGGAGAGGTTCATGCGCGG
>NZ_WNXE01000115.1:0-4870 GCF_010993615.1 Arhodomonas sp. KWT
ACCGGCTTTGTTCGCAACGCCTGTGGATGCGAGCCATGGTTCAGGTCACCGGTGAGCTTGGCGATATCGCCGACGTCGAGCTCGATTTCCCGCAGTGGGTCGAGCGGCTGCCGCTGTCGCCGGACGACGGCGGGCGGGCACTGCTGGAGCGCGCGTGGACGGACGCCCTTGCGGGCTACGGCGAGGCCGAACGTCCTTCCGGTGAGTCGTATATGGCCCATGCCGTCGCCGTGGCCGGCGTGGTGGCCTCGCTGCGGCTGGACGCGGAGACCGTGGCCGCGGCGCTCCTCCACGACCTGCCGTCGTTCCCGGATTACGACAGCGAGACCCTGCGCCGACGCTTCGGCGGTGACATCGCGACTATGGTGGACGGTGCCGCGCGCATCGGTGTGGTCAGCGAGCTGCACAGCCATCCCGGCGGGACCGGGGAGGACCGCACCGAGGCGCTGCGCAAGATGCTGTTCGCCATGGCGCGGGACATCCGTGTGGTCTTCCTCGTGCTCGCCGAGCGTCTCCAGGACATGCGCGTGGTGCGCCACCTCGACGAGGATGCCCGCTCGGCCCTCGCCCGCGAGACCCTCGACCTGTATGCGCCGCTGGCCAATCGCCTCGGCATCTGGCAGCTCAAGTGGGAGCTCGAGGACCGCGCGTTCGCGCTCACCGAGCCGGCGACCTACAAGCGCGTGGCCCGGCTCCTCGCGGAGAAGCGTGTCGACCGCGAGCGTTACATCGGCGAGGTGCGCGAGGCGCTGGCGGAGGCCCTGCGGGACGCCGGCATCGATGCGGAGGTCAAAGGGCGGCCGAAGCATATCTACAGTATCTGGCGAAAAATGCAGCGCAAGGGGCTGAGTTTCGAGGAACTCTTCGATATTCGTGCGCTGCGGGTGATGGTCGATACCGTGGCCCAGTGCTATGCGGCCCTGGGCGTGGTGCACGCCCTCTGGCAGCCCATCCCGCGGGAGTTCGACGACTACATCGCCACGCCCAAGGAGAACAACTACCAGTCCCTGCACACCGCGGTGGTCGGCCCGGGCGGCAAGAACGTGGAGATCCAGATCCGCACCCGGGAGATGCACCAGAGCGCGGAGCTCGGCATCGCCGCGCACTGGCGCTACAAGGAGGGCCGCGGCCAGGACCCGGGCTTCGACGGCAAGATCGCCTGGATCCGCCAGCTCCTGGAGACGAACCCGGAGGAGGGCGGCGAGGACCTCTTCGACCGGTTCAAGGCCGAGGTCTTCGAGGACCGGGTCTACGTGATCACCCCCCGGGGCGACGTCTTCGACCTGCCGCGCGGGGTGACGCCGCTGGACTTCGCCTACGCGGTGCACAGCCAGGTCGGTCACCGCTGCCGCGGGGCCAAGGTCAACGGCCGGATCGTGCCGCTGACCTACCAGCTCCACAACGGCGACCAGGTGGAGGTGCTCACCGCCCGCAACGGCCAGCCGAGCCGTGACTGGCTCAACCCGGCGCTGGGCTACCTGGTCACGCCGCGCGCCCGGGCCCACGTGCGCACCTGGTTCCGCCAGCAGGACTTCGATCAGAACGTGGCGGATGGCCGCGCGATCGTCGACCGGGAGCTCGGCCGGTTGGGCCTGCAGGACGTCAACCTGGAACGGTTGGCGGCACGCTCGCGCTACCCCCAGCTCGACGCCTTCTTCGCCGCGCTCGGCCGTGGTGATGTCACCGGCGGGCAGATCGCCGGGCTGCTCGACGAGCAGCTCCGCCCGCGCCGGGAGACGCCGCCGCCGGCACGCCGGCGTCCCGGACCGCAGCGCTCGGCCGGCGGCAGCGACGACGTCACCATCTACGGCGTCGGCAACCTGCTGACGCGCCTGGCCGGATGCTGCCAGCCGGCCCCCGGCGATCCCATCGTCGGCTTCATCACCCGGGGCCAGGGCGTGACGGTCCACCGCCGGGACTGCGCGAGCCTGGCGCGCCTGCAGGAAGAGGAGGATCCGGGGCGGTTCATCGAGGTGAGCTGGAACGACGAGACCGACAGCAGCTACCCGGTGGACGTGCGGGTGCTGGCCTACGACCGTCAGGGCCTGCTGCGGGACGTGACCACGCTGATCAGCAACGAGGGCGTGCGGGTGGATGCGGTGAACACACACACCGACCCGGACAGCGAGCAGGCGCGTATCACGTTGACGGTGCGGGTGAGCGATCTGGCGCAGCTCGGCCGGCTGATCGACCGGCTGGCGGGGCTGCGCAACGTGGTGGACGTGCGCCGGGCGCCGGGCGGCTGAGCGCCCGGGCGCCGCGGCCGCGGCTCAGCGCTCCAGGTACTGGAGCTTGTCCGACTTGCCGTCCCACTCCTCGGCGTCTTCCGGCGGGTCCTTCATCTCCGTGATCACCGGCCACTGCTGGGCAAGCTCGGCGTTGAGCTCGAGGAACCTGGACTGCTCGGCGGGCAGGTCGTCCTCGGAGAAGATCGCCTCCGCCGGGCACTCCGGCTCACACAGGGTGCAGTCGATGCACTCTTCCGGGTCGATGACCAGGAAGTTCGGCCCCTCGTGGAAGCAGTCCACGGGGCAGACCTCGACGCAGTCCGTGTACTTACACTTGATGCAGTTTTCTGTGACGACGTAAGTCATTGTTTTGACACCTTATGAGAGCGTTTGCGGGTATCGTATCAAGTTACCCGGCGCCATCAACCCACACGCCGGGGGGGAATAGCCCCGCTCAGGGCGCCTCCTCGCTGAGGCGCTTGAGCTCGTAGACCAGGGCGAGGGCGTCCCGGGGGCTGAGGTCGTCCGGGTCGGTCTCGCGCAGCCGTTCCACCGCCGGGTCCGGCGGGGCGGCGTCGAACAGCGCGAGCTGGCCGTCGGGCTCCGGGCCCGCCGGCCGGGTATCGGTCTCCAGCGCGGCGAGCTTGCGCCGGGCCGCCTGGATGACCTCCCGCGGCACGCCGGCGAGGGCGGCGACCTGGAGGCCGTAGCTCTGGTTGGCCGGGCCGTCCTTGACCGAGTGCAGGAACACGATCCGCTCGCCGTGCTCCACCGCGTCGAGGTGTACGTTCACCGCCGCCGGGTAGTGCTCGGGCAGGGCGGTCATCTCGAAGTAGTGGGTGGCGAACAGCGTGTAGGCGCGGATGCGTGCGACCAGCTCGGCGGCGCTGGCCCAGGCCAGGGCGAGGCCGTCGAAGGTGGAGGTGCCGCGGCCGATCTCGTCCATGAGCACGAGGCTGTGGTCGCTGGCGTTGTTGAGGATGGTGGCGGTCTCGGTCATCTCGACCATGAAGGTCGAGCGCCCGCCGGCGAGGTCGTCGGAGGCGCCGATGCGGGTGAAGATCCGGTCCACCGGCGCGATCCGTGCCGCCGCCGCGGGCACGAAGCTGCCGATGCAGGCCAGCAGCGTGATCAGCGCGACCTGGCGCATGTAGGTCGATTTGCCGCCCATGTTGGGGCCGGTGATCATGAGCATGCGCCGGGTGTCGTCGAGATGGACGTCGTTGGGCACGAACGGCTCGCTCATCACCCGCTCCACCACCGGGTGACGTCCGCCCTCGATGTGAATGCCCCCGTCGCGCACCAGCTCCGGGCGGGCGTAGTCCAGGGTGTCGGCGCGCTCGGCCAGCGCGCCGATGGTGTCCAGCGTCGCCAGGCCCTCGGCGAGGCGCAGCAGGCCGTCCATCTCCTCCGCCAGGGACTCGATCAGGCCCTCGTAGAGCGCCTTCTCCCGGGCGAGGGCGCGCTCGCGCGCGGATAGGACCTTGTCCTCGAAGGCCTTGAGCTCAGGGATGATGTAGCGCTCCGAGCCTTTGAGGGTCTGGCGGCGGATGTAGTGATCCGGGACGTTGTCGCTCTGTGAACGGCTGATCTCGATGTAGTAGCCGTGGACGCGGTTGTAGCTGACCTTGAGGTTGGCGATGCCGGTGGCCTCGCGCTCCCGGGTCTCGAGCTCCAGCAGGTACTCGTCGGCGTTACGGGCGAGGCCACGGAGCTCGTCGAGCTCGTCATCGTAGCCGTCGGCGATCACCCCGCCGTCGCGGATGATCACCGGCGGCTGGTCCACCAGGGCGCGTTCCAGGTGCTCCAGCAGCGCCTCGCGGGGGGCGAGGTCGGCGCGGAGCTGGAGCAGTAGTTCGGCATCCATTGCAGCAAGGGCGGTCTGCACGGCGGGCAGCCGGCGCACGGCCTCGCGCAGGCCGGTGAGGTCCCGGGGCCGGGCGGAGCGCATGCCGATGCGCGCGGCGATGCGCTCGACGTCGGCGAGGCCGGCGAGGGCGTCGCGTACCGCGCCGGTGCCCGCCGTCTCCAGCAGCATACCGATGGCCTCCTGGCGGGCATTGAGCACCGTGCGGTCGCGCAGCGGCCGATGGATCCAGCGGCGTAGCAGCCGTGCACCCATGCCGGTGACGGTGGTGTCGAGCACCCAGGCCAGGGTGTGCTCGGTGCCACCGCCGAGGTTGTAGTCCAGCTCCAGGTTGCGGCGGCTCGCCGCGTCCATGGCCACCGATTCGTCGCGGTTCTCCACCTGAATGGCGCGGATGTGGGGCAGCGCCGAGCGCTGGGTCTCGCTGACGTACTGGAGCAGGCAGCCGGCGGCGGCGATGGCGCGGTCCAGGCCGGCCACGCCGAAGCCGGCGAGGTCCCGGGTGTCGAAGTGCCGGGTGAGGGTGCGCTCGGCGCCGTCGCGCTCGAACTGCCAGGGCGGGCGCCGGGTGAGCCCGGCGCGCTGGGCCAGGGGCTCCGGCGGAGCGTGCTCCTCGCTGACCAGCACCTCCGCGGGCTGGAGGCGCTCGATTTCGGCCACCAGGGCCTCCTCGCCGTTGACCTCGGTGACCACGAAGCGCCCGCTGGAGAGCTCCAGCGCGGCGAGGCCATACTCGTCGTCACCGGCGGCGACGCTGAGCAGGAGGTTGCTGCGG
>NZ_WNXE01000115.1:4967-9288 GCF_010993615.1 Arhodomonas sp. KWT
GACGCTCCTCGAGCAGGGCCTCGTCGGTGAGCGTGCCCGGCGTGACCACGCGCACCACGCGCCGCTCCACCGGGCCCTTGCTGGTGTTGGGGTCGCCGATCTGTTCGCAGATCGCCACTGACTCGCCGAGGCGCACCAGCCGGGCGAGGTAGGATTCGTAGGCGTGGACCGGCACCCCGGCCATGGGGATGGGCTCGCCGGCAGATTCGCCCCGGGTGGTCAGGGTGATGTCCAGCAGCTCCGCCGCCCGGCGCGCATCGTCGTAGAAGAGCTCGTAGAAGTCGCCCATGCGGTAGAACAGCAGGATATCCGGGTGCTCGGCCTTGATCCGGAGGAACTGCTGCATCATCGGTGTGTGCTTGCGCGACGCGGTGGCGTTGTCGGTCATACTGGTGATGGCGTGCTTTCCGCGCTGGGTCGGTGGATCACGGCAGGTGTGGCTGCCGGCGACGGGTGCGCGGCAGTATACCGCCCGTACCGCGCGCTGTGCAGCGCGGTCGCGGGCACACCACGGCAGACGGGAGACAGGAATGACGGGAATCGACGGTGACGGTCCGGGCATCGGTGTGGACGACGCGGGGCTCGACGACCGTGCCCGGCGCCTGGGCGCGGCGCTCGCGGCGCACGGCTGGCTGGTCAGCGCCGCGGAGTCCTGCACCGGCGGCTGGATCGGCAAGGTGCTCACCGACATCCCCGGGAGTTCTGCGTGGTTCGAGCGCGGCTTCATCGTCTACGGCAACGCCGCCAAGCGCGACCTCCTCGGCGTGCCCGCGGCGACGCTGGAGGCGGATGGGGCGGTGAGCGAGGCCACCGCGGCGGCGATGGTACGCGGCGTGCTCACCGTTTCCGACGCCGCGCTCGCCGTGGCGGTCACCGGCGTGGCCGGCCCGGACGGCGGCACGCCGGAGCGCCCGGTGGGCACCGTCTGGTTTGCCTGGGGCCGCCGTGGTGGCGGCGTGCAGTGCCGCTGCCACAGATTCGACGGCGACCGCGAGGCGGTACGCCGGCAGAGCGTGGCGGTCGCGCTGGACGGGCTTATCGAGGCCACCGGGGCGTGAGCGGCGAGGTCCCGCACCAGCGCCTGTTCTTCGCGCTGTGGCCATCGGCGGGCGTGCGCCGGCGTCTCGAGGCGGTAGCGTGGCGGGTGCAGCGGGGGCGGCGGGTACCAGCGATCAACCTTCATCTCACCCTGGTCTTCCTGGGGCGCTGCGACGCGGCGGCACGGGTGCGTGCGGTCACCGCGGCGAACGTCCTTGCCGCCTCGGTACCGGCGGCGTTCCGGCTGCACCTGGACCGGGCGGGGGTGTGGCGGCGGCAGGGGATCGCCTATCTGGCGCCGGGCGCTCCGCCGGAGGCACTGGGGGATCTGGCAGAGGGGCTGGCCTCGACGCTGGCGGCCCACGGGCTGCCGCGGGAGCGGCGCCGGTTCCGGCCCCACGTGACCCTGGCACGCCGCGCCGGGACGCCGCCGCCGGAGCCCGATCCTGTCGACTGGCCGGTCACGGGATTCCGCCTGCTCTCCTCCGAGCAGGGGCCGGACGGGGTGCGCTATCGGTGTCTGGGGCACTGGCCGCTCGCCGGGCGCGGGGTGGGAGGCGAACCCCCTTTGTGAAATAATGACCGGTCATTTGGCATAGGCGCTGGGCTTCAGTCGCAGAGGAAAAACATGGACGAAGACCGCAAGAAGGCCCTCGGCGTCGCGCTGGGGCAGATCGAGAAGCAGTTCGGCAAGGGGGCCGTCATGCGCATGGGCGATGCGCGGGCGGTGGACGTGCCGGTGGTCTCCACCGGATCGCTGACCCTGGACCTCGCGCTCGGTGTCGGCGGTCTGCCGCGGGGGCGGGTGGTCGAGGTCTACGGGCCGGAGTCTTCCGGCAAGACCACGCTCACCCTGCACGCGGTTGCCGAGGCGCAGCGGGCCGGCGGTACGGCGGCGTTCGTCGACGCCGAGCACGCCCTCGATCCGGACTACGCCGAGAAGCTCGGGGTCGACGTCGACGAGCTGCTGGTCTCGCAGCCGGATACCGGTGAGCAGGCGCTGGAGATCGCGGACATGCTCGTGCGCTCCGGGGCGCTGGACATCGTCGTGGTCGACTCGGTGGCGGCACTCACGCCGAAGGCCGAGATCGAGGGCGAGATGGGCGACTCCCACGTGGGCCTGCAGGCGCGGCTGATGTCCCAGGCGCTGCGCAAGCTCACCGCCAACATCAAGCGCTCGAACACGCTGGTGGTGTTCATCAACCAGATCCGCATGAAGATCGGGGTGATGTTCGGCAGCCCGGAGACCACCACCGGCGGCAATGCACTTAAGTTCTACTCCTCCGTGCGCCTGGATATCCGTCGTCTCGGTGCGATCAAGAAGGGCGACGAGGTCATCGGCAACGAGACCCGCGTGAAGGTGGTGAAGAACAAGATGGCGCCGCCGTTCAAGCAGGCGGAATTCGAGATCCTTTACGGCGAAGGCATCTCGCGCCACGGCGAGCTCATCGACCTGGGCGTCAAGCACGGCCTGGTGGACAAGGCGGGTGCCTGGTATTCGTACAACGGCGACCGCATCGGCCAGGGCAAGGACAACGTCCGCAACTTCCTCAAGGACAACCCGGACATCGCCGACGAGATCGACGGCAAGCTCCGTGAGATGCTGCTGGGTCGCCCGGCTGCCGAGGAGACGGCCGAAGAGGAGAGCGGCGCCTCCGGCGGCGACGGCGCCTGAGCCGTCACGCATGGACGACGGGGACGACGGCGATCTCTGCGGGGAGGTCCGCGAACGCGCCGTGCGGCTGCTCGCCCGCCGCGAGCACTCGCGCCGCGAGCTCTGCCGCAAGCTCGAGCAGCGCGGCTACGACGCGGACCTTGTCGGGGAGGTGGTCGAGACGCTGGCCGGCGAGCGGCTGGTCAGCGACGAACGTTTCGCCGGGGAATACGTGCGCTCCCGCAGCGCCCAGGGATACGGCCCGCTGCGCATCCGTGCGGAGCTCGCCCGCCGGGGCGTTGACGATGCGCTGATCGACCCGCATCTGCCGGATGAGGACTTCTGGCTGGAGCAGTTGCGGGCGATCCACGACAAGCGGTTCGGGCCCCGCCCCCCCGAGGGGCTGCGCGAGAAGGCCCGGCGCGGGCGTTACCTGTCCAACCGCGGCTTCAGCGCGGACCAGGTACGGCGCGTACTGGGTGGGCTCGCCGACGACGAGTAGACCCGCCGCGTACTTGCAAATGGCTGAGGGGACATGATCAAGACGAGCGCAGAGATCCGCCAGGCCTTCCTGGACTTCTTCCACGAGCGCGGCCACGAGGTCGTGCCGAGCTCGCCGCTGGTGCCGGGCAACGACCCGACGCTGCTGTTTACCAACGCGGGGATGGTGCCTTTCAAGGACGTCTTCCTGGGCCGTGAGCAGCGCGGCTACACGCGCGCGGTAAGCAGCCAGCGCTGCGTGCGCGCCGGCGGCAAGCACAACGACCTCGAGAACGTCGGCTACACCGCCCGGCATCACACCTTCTTCGAGATGCTGGGCAACTTCAGCTTCGGCGACTACTTCAAGCGCGAGGCGATCGGTTATGCCTGGACCTTCCTCACCGAGGTCATCGGCCTGCCGGCCGAGCGGCTGTGGGTGACGGTGTACGAGGAGGACGACGAGGCCGCCGATATCTGGCTCAAGGAGATCGGCGTCGACCCGTCCCGGTTCTCGCGTATCGGCGCCCACGACAACTTCTGGTCCATGGGCGATACCGGTCCCTGCGGGCCGTGCTCGGAGATCTTCTACGACCACGGCCCCGAGGTGCCCGGCGGCCCACCCGGTTCTCCGGACGAGGACGGCGACCGCTATATCGAGATCTGGAATCTCGTGTTCATGCAGTATGACCGGGATGCCGACGGCAACATGGCGCCCCTGCCCAAGCCGTCCATCGACACCGGCATGGGCCTGGAGCGCATCGCCGCGGTGGTCCAGGGCGTGCACAACAACTTCGACATCGACCTGTTCCGGCGCCTGGTCGCCGCCGCGGGCGAGGTCACCGGCTGCGAGGATCACACCAACAGCTCGCTGCGGGTGATTGCCGATCACATCCGCGCCTGTGCCTTCCTGATCGTCGACGGCGTGTTCCCGAGCAACGAGGGTCGCGGCTACGTGCTCCGCCGCATCATCCGCCGCGCGGTGCGCCACGGCTACAAGCTCGGCGTGAGCCAGACCTTCTTCCATCGCCTGGTCCAGCCGCTGGTCGACGAGATGGGGGCGGCGTTCCCGGAGCTCGTGCGCGGCCAGCCCCAGGCCGAGAAGATCCTCCGCCAGGAGGAGGAGCGCTTCCGCGAGACCCTGGAGCAGGG
>NZ_WNXE01001160.1:0-505 GCF_010993615.1 Arhodomonas sp. KWT
GTGGCCTGCTGGTGGTAGTGATCGATGACGCCGGTGGCCGCCTCCACCACCTGGCTGACGCCTTCCCGGCGCTCGTCAAGCGCCATCTGCCGGGCGGCCATCAGCGCGAGCAGGGCCACGGCCGCGAACCCGATCACGGCCCAAAGCAGGATCGACCAGATGCGCGTGCTCACGCGGAAATTACGGAACGCTTCCATGTCACCCCCGGGGAAACGGGATTGTCGTTGTGGCCGCCGATCGGTCCCCTTCGGCTTCAGGCCGTCTCCCGGTGTCTCCCTGTGGCGGCATCCGGACGGCCTGGGGCGGGCCGGGCGTCCCGTTTGCGCGCGCCGGCGGTCCCGCCGGCGGGATCGCGCGGCGAGACGGCGTTCACTCGAGGGTCGCGGCCCGGCACCAGGCCGTGATCGCGGCCGGATCCGACGGCAGCTGCTCGGCGAGGCCGCCGGTAAAGCCTTCCCAGGCCTCCGATTCCGCCGGGCGTACCGAGGTGAGCAGGGGAATGCCG
>NZ_WNXE01001161.1:0-504 GCF_010993615.1 Arhodomonas sp. KWT
GTCCGGGTCGTATTCCGCGTGCAGCCGCATGTCGAACAGCGAGAACTCGAGCTGGCGGACCATCTGCATGGCGGACTGGAACGTCCGTGCCGCGCGCATGCGCCCGAACAGCGATTCCGGCAGGGGCTCGCCGGTCTCGTGATGGCGGGCGAAGGCGTCCAGGGCCTCGCGCTCCCAGGTCCAGTTCTCCATGAACTGGCTCGGCAGTTCCACGGCGTCCCACGGCACGCCGGAGATGCCGGCGACGCTGGGCACGCCCACGCGGGTGAGCATGTGGTGCAGGCCGTGGCCGAACTCGTGGAACAGGGTCTGGACCTCGTCGTGGGTGAGCAGTGCCTCGGCGCCTCCCACCGGCGGGGTGAAGTTGCAGGTGAGGTAGGCCACCGGCACCTGGACCGCGTCGGCGAGGGCGTTGCGCGAGCGGCACACGTCCATCCACGCGCCGCCGCGCTTGTGGGCGCGGGCGTAGAGGTCGGTGTAGAACTGGCCGACCAGGCCGCCGTC
>NZ_WNXE01001162.1:0-503 GCF_010993615.1 Arhodomonas sp. KWT
AGCATGGCGTAGGCGACGAGCCGCCGCAGGCCGGCGGCGGCGAGCGAGCCGGTCATGCCGATGACGATCGTGGCGAGCGCGGCGCCGAGCAGCCAGGGGCCGACGGCCTCCACCGCCGCCGAGGCCGGGGCGTCGAAGACCACCGTGTATACCCGCAGAATGGCGTAGACGCCGATCTTGGTCATGATCGCGAACAGCGCCGCCACCGGCGTGGTGGCGCCGGCGTAGGCGTCCGGCAGCCACAGCGACAGCGGCACCAGCGCCGCCTTGATCGCGAACACCGTGACCAGCAGGAAGGCGCTGGCGTAGAGCAGGCCGCGGTCCGCCGGCGCGACGTCGGCGACCCGGCCGGCGAGGTCGGCGATGTTGAGTGAGCCGGCCACGGCGTACAGCGTGCCCACCCCGACGAGGAACAGCGCCGATCCCACCAGGTTGATCACCACGTACTTCACCGCCGCGCGGGTGCGGCCCGGCCCGTGGCCGTGGAGCAGCAGGCCGTAGGA
>NZ_WNXE01001163.1:0-503 GCF_010993615.1 Arhodomonas sp. KWT
TTCACCCCGGTGGTCCACGACCGCGATGCCTGGACGGACATGAAACGGCGCGGCGCCGAGCGCCCGACGGCGGGCTTCAGCCCCATCCATATGCCGAAGAACACCGGGGCCGGCTTCGTGCTCGCGTTCCTGTCGTTCGTCTGCGGCTTCGGCCTGGTCTGGCACATCTGGTGGATGGCGGGGGCCTCCTTCCTCGCGCTGATCGCGGTCGCCATCGGCCACAGCTTCAACTATCACCGTGACTACCACATCCCCGCCGACGAGGTGCGCGACGTCGAGCAGACGTTCGCCCGGCGGGTTGCCGAGCAGGGGGCGGTATGAGCGAAACCACCGCGTCCGGCGCCGTGGGGCCCGGCGCTTCCATCTTCTACGCGACAGAGGAGCCGCATCCGGATAACGGCACGCTACTCGGGTTCTGGATCTACCTGATGAGCGACTGCCTGATCTTCGCGGTGCTGTTCGCCTGCTACGCGGTATACGGCGGGAGCTACGCCGGCGGCCCG
>NZ_WNXE01001164.1:0-503 GCF_010993615.1 Arhodomonas sp. KWT
GGCTTCATCACGGGACAGGTGTACACGGTGGATGGCGGGCGAACGGCGAGACTGAGCCTGCCGTAAGACGATGTGACCGTTCTGCACGGCTTCAGTGATCCGTTACGCGCCAGGGTATGGCACATTGCGGACCCTGGTGGCGCCGCGCGCACCTGCCTCGTGCCGGGACAACGTTTCTTTCCGTGTTCATGACCGCCGTCAATCCCCTCTGCCCATCACCGGCCTAGCATCGGCTGGGAAGCGTTGTGGCGGCAGCACCCGGCGTGGGCCGGCGGGAGGTAGCGGTGAGACAGCGGGTTATCGGTGTAATCCTGGCCGGGGCCCTCGGGGTGTCCGGCTGCGCGAACTACCAGGGCACCCAGGAGCAGTCCGGGATGGTGATCGGCGGGGTGCTGGGTGGGCTGCTCGGCAGCCAGGTGGAGCGGCACGGGCACGCGAGCACGGCCGCGATCATCGTGGGCACCCTGGCGGGGGCGGCGATCGGCGGCTCCATCGGACGCTCC
>NZ_WNXE01001165.1:0-503 GCF_010993615.1 Arhodomonas sp. KWT
CTGCGGTGGGGCATCTGCGCGGCTTCTCACCGGTGTGGCAACGCCTCGCCGCCGGCGAGACGATCCAGTCGGTCTACGGGACCCGCACTCCGTTGGTGTCGATATGACGGGCTGCGGGGCGATACCGCTGGATCCCGCCGTGGCGTCGACATACGGCGGGGCCGTGGCCGCACGTTTCGCCGCCCCCGCCCATGCCGGCCGTCCCGATGGGACCGGCTGGCTCGCGGGGGAGGCCGGCCGGGTGCCGGCCGGCGCGATGGTGAGGATCTGGCTGTGCGGCGACACGGCCGGCGGCGTCACCGCCGCGCGTTTCGAGGCGTTCGGCGATCCGGCGGTGGTCGCCGCCGCGGACTGGCTATGCGAGGCGGTCGCCGGCCGGCCGCTGACGGAACTCGGGGACCTGACGGCGCGTCGAATCAGTGAGGCACTGGCCATTCCCGCGGCCCATATGGATGGTACGCTGGTGGTCGAAGACGCGCTCGCCGCCGCGGCCGAGCGGCTGG
>NZ_WNXE01001166.1:0-503 GCF_010993615.1 Arhodomonas sp. KWT
CCGCCCGTGAGCGCGCCTGACCCGCTCGCCCCCCCGCCGGCCCGCCACGCCGCGCCACGCCCCCCCGTGGAGCGGGTGAGCGGCCGGCTGACGGTGGAGCGCTACAGCGCCGGGGAGCGCGGCTCCGGCGACGGCGTGTTCCCGGAGGAGGCACCCGTCGCCGTGGTGGTGAACGACACCGACTACGCGGTGATGCTGGCCTCCCCGGCGGACGTCGAGGACTTCGTCCACGGCTTCCTGCTCACCGAGGGCGTCATCCGCGACACCGCCGAGGTCGACTCGGTAACGGTCACCGACCGCCCGGAAGGCGTGGTCGCCCATGCCCGGCTCCACGGCGCCCTCCCCGGCCACCTCCGGCGCGAGCGCGCCACACCGGGGATGAGCAGCTGCGGCCTGTGTGGCGTGCGCAGCCTGCAGGAGGCGCTGCGCCCGGTCCGGCCGGTGGCGGACGGCCCCGTATTCACCCCCGCGGCGCTATTCGCGGCCATGGCCGCACTGCCGGA
>NZ_WNXE01001167.1:0-503 GCF_010993615.1 Arhodomonas sp. KWT
CCGGCGATGGCCGCGGTCACTCTGGTCGTGACTCTCATCTCTCTCCTCCGTCGGGCGTATCGCCCGGTTCTGGTTGTCGGTCCGCCCGGTGCCGGTCCGTCTGGCCCGGGCCTCCGTGCTGCGCCCCGCTTATACCGATAAGCACATGCCGCACCGTGCCGTCGCGGATCCCCCCGGCGGCGGTGCGGGGCGGCGGTTCCGCCCCTGGGGCGGCAAGTCCGGTCGGCGCCGCGATCAGCCCCGTTTCGGGCACGCTTGCACCCCTCGCAGGGGTCTGGCGTTATGATTCGTGGCGCGTGACCGTGCTTGAAACCTAGTACGCGGCGAGAAAGGCGGGCCATGGCTGCAAGACACGACGACCTGTCCGAAACACACATCGTGGGTGAGGACACACAGCAGTGGATCGTCCGTGCCGAGGACTGTCCGTCCCTGGCGGGCCGGCACATTTCGCATGTGGGTGTCGGCGATGCCGCCGTGCCCTACCGGATCGTGCGGCTGCGCCT
>NZ_WNXE01001168.1:0-502 GCF_010993615.1 Arhodomonas sp. KWT
GGGACCGCGGCCGTCCGGACTGCGGTAGAGGAGCTCGTAGGCGACGACGTTCACCCCGGTGTCGAAGATAGGCTGGCGGGCCATGAGCACCTGGGTCGCTGTCTCCGTCATCGATGCCCCTGCTGTGTCGCCGATCGAGCGGCAGTGAACGTCCCCGCGACGATTTTTGACGAGCGTTATCCGGAAATCAACGCATGGGGCAAACGCCGCCGGTGGGGCGCCGCTGAACTGGTTGCAGAAAAAACCGTCGTTCGGCGTTAAGTGCCTTTTCTGATAATGATTTGCACTATTCGTGTGCTGAACTAATTTGCAGGTGCGGGAAGCACGAAAAACAGGTGCCGGCATCGTAAGGCAAGCCGTGCGATGGGCAGGTTCAAGGAGGGGGCATGCGTGGAGACGGAGACCGACTGTCCACCGGGATTGGTGGGCTGGATACCATCCTCGACGGCGGGCTGCTGCCGCGCTCGGCGTATCTGGTGCGTGGCGGGCCGGGCCTTGGCAA
>NZ_WNXE01001169.1:0-502 GCF_010993615.1 Arhodomonas sp. KWT
CTGGCCCGGGCGATCGCGGCGAGCCCGGCGTTCTCCATCGCCGGCGGCGGCGACACCCTGGCCGCCATCGCCCGTTATGGCGTCGGTGATGAACTCTCCTACATCTCCACCGGCGGCGGTGCCTTCCTCGAATTCCTGGAGGGCCGGACCCTGCCCGCCGTCGCCGCGCTGGAGGCCCGGGCCGGCTGACCACGCCGGGTACGGCGTTGGGTCCGGCCGGTGCCTCCACCCGGCTGACGCCCCGGTGCGGGCGGTGACTACGTGTCCGGGCGGATCTGTGTGCCGCCCCGGCCCTCGAGGATGGCGACGGCGTCCTGGAGGCGGCCGATGCCGGCGAGGCCGCCGGATTCGGCGAATTCGCACGCTGCCCGGACCTTGGGGGCCATCGAGCCCTCCGGCAGTTCCAGTGCGCGGGCCTCGGCGGCGGTGAGCCGTTCCAGCCTTTCGGCGCCGTCGGTGCCGAATCCCCGGTAGACCCCGTCGACGTCGGTCAGCATCAGCA
>NZ_WNXE01000116.1:0-1483 GCF_010993615.1 Arhodomonas sp. KWT
ACCGCCCCCGGCGCGCGTTCAGCCATGGCTGCATCCGCGTCGAGCACCCGCTGGAGCTGGCCCGCCTGCTCCTCGACGATCCGCAACGGTGGGACGCCGCCGCCATCGGCGAAACCATCGCCACCGGCGTCACGCTCAGCGTCGACCTGCCCGAGCCGGTCCCGGTCATCGTGCACTACTGGACGGTCAACATCGCCGGTGACGGCACCCTCGCGTTCAAGCCCGACATCTACGGGCGCGACCGCGCAGTCCTGGCCGCCCTCGAACGCCCCGCCACGGCGCCCGAGTCTGCCCTGCTCCGCCCGTGACGGGCGGCGCGGGACGCCGCCCGCGCGATTAACACCCCCGGCGTTGTATGCTAGTTTTCCGCTTTCGCCCGGCGGGTGCGCAAGCCCGTAGCAACCCAACCCTGTTCGGAGAACACGCATGTCCCTGGATGCCTCAGCCGTGGCGCATATCGCGCATCTGGCGCGCCTGGGTATCGACGAGAGCGCCGTGCCCGACTACGCGCGCAACCTCAGCGAGATCATCGACTTCGTCGAGCAGCTCTCCGGCGTGGACACCGGGGATGTCGAGCCGCTCGCCCACCCGCTGGAGATGAACCAGCGGCTGCGCCCGGACGAAGTCAGCGAGACCGACCAGCGCGAGCGCTTCCAGGCCATCGCCCCCGCCACCGAGGCGGGCCTGTACCTGGTGCCCCGCGTCATCGAGTGAGCCTCGCAACCACAGGGTCCGAACCGTCATGCACGAATACAGCATTACCGAGCTCGCCGCCGCTCTCGAGCGCGGCGACTTCACCAGCCGCGAGCTCACGGGGCACTACCTGGAGCGCATCCGCCGCCACGACGGCACGCTGAACAGCTTCATCAGCGTCACCGAGGAGGCCGCGCTGGCCCGGGCGGAGGCCGCGGACGCACGCCGCGCCCGCGGCGAGGCCGGGCCGCTGACCGGCGTGCCCATCGCGCACAAGGACATCTTCTGCACCGACGGTGTGCGCACGAGCTGCGGCAGCCGGATGCTCGATAACTTCATCGCGCCCTACGACGCCCACGTGGTCGAGCGCCTCAACGAGGCCGGCGCGGTGATGCTCGGCAAGACCAACATGGACGAGTTCGCCATGGGCTCGTCCAACGAAACCAGCTTCTACGGCCCTGTGAGCAACCCCTGGGACACCGCCGCGGTGCCCGGCGGCTCGTCCGGCGGCTCCGCCGCCGCGGTGGCCGCACGGCTGACCCCGGCGGCCACCGGCACGGACACCGGCGGCTCCATCCGCCAGCCGGCGTCCATGTGCGGCATCAGCGGGCTCAAGCCCACCTACGGCCGGGTCTCTCGCTACGGCATGGTCGCCTTCGCCTCCAGCCTCGACCAGGGCGGCCCCATGGCCCGCTCCGCCGAGGACCTGGCCGTGCTGCTCGGCGCCATGGCCGGCTTCGATCACCGCGACTCCACCAGCGTGCAGCGCGAGGTCCCCGACTACCGCGCC